>JBNJHE010000033.1:0-23489 GCA_051748205.1 Bacteroidota bacterium
ACAGATGAAAAAAACATTTTTATTCTCGATTCTCAGTTTATTTCTTCTTTCTGGCGTGCAAGCCCAGGAGGATTTTGAAATTGTCGAAAGCGGAAAAGGATTCTGGGTTCAATCTTCAATGAATTATCAAAAAGACGATGGTGGTTATTGGGATATACCCGGTCGTCCTGATAAGATTGAACAACGCTCAAACATTCAGGTATATGATATTGATGATGGTAAGGACCGCCTTTTTTACTTGAAAACAACTGAAGAAAATGGTGTTTATCAAATCATTCCGGGAGACAGGAACAACAGGACTATGCTCCACATATCCGGAGGTGAAGAAAACATTAAAAAGAATGGAGCAAATATTGAAACCTACAGAATGATAGGCAGAGATTGGCAAAAATTCAGATTTAAACATCTCGGTAACGGGGAATTTAAGATTTACACACTTGACGATATGGTTATTTGTTTAGCAGATCGTAACAATGCCAACAGATCCAATGTCCATATCTGGGAAGATCATGAGGGTGATTGGATGACCTGGTACTTAATCGATCCAGAGACAAAGGAAGCCTGGAATCCCGAAAATCAGCCACAGGAGCCCGTTTTTTTCACTGAAAACGAGCTGACTTATAGTCAAATAAATCATTCACTAAAATTTGAAGGCGAGGTTACAAATGTTGACTTTAGTGATAATTTGTTGAAAATTACCATCAAAGGTCATGAAAAAGGAAGAAATCCCGGTACCGGACAAATGGTGGATCAAGAAAAAACAATTGAGAAGGAAATCTTCTTTGACAATGGAATTTATTATAAGGCTATCTATGATATGGGTGGTAGTAAATCTATTGAGCAGATCAAAGCTCATAGTGATGCTGACAACATGAAATATTTGAATTTAGGCAGAGGAATGTATAAGGTTAAATAGAGTTTGTCGAGAATGGCCGATATCTGTGTTGTTGCTTGTTTTTTATTACAATCATCCCGATGTTTCAATCAGGTCCCCTGATGATAAAACACTTCGCACGCCCCCGATTAATGCGGGGCAGGCTTTGAACCTGAATGGTATGAACCAGACACTGACTTTATGGCCAATATTTATTTGATTGAGCAATAACTGTCGGAATTCTACCTGGGGCTGTATGCCGATTACTCCTTTTTTAATTGCTGGCAATTTTTTTATTGTTTATCTGCCACAGTAATCCATTCTATAGTATATGCAGTATCTGTATATGCTTGCTTTTCAAAATGATCTATTATAATTGACATATCAGTGGTGTCTAGTTTGCCAGAACCAGAGTATGTTGCAGTATATTCTACATGAGCTCCGCCAGGTGAGTAGTAGTCAACTGGAAATGATTGTTCATCGAAATAAATATTTTGATCTGTTACATATCCTTCCACGACTTCATACCTGGTAAGTCCGTTTATTAATACTTTATTATCTCCGTTTGGAGATTCTTCTATTGAAAAATTTGAAATTGTCCATGAACCCATAGAACTAGTATCTTCTCCAAGATAGTAACCCAAAAATTTTTCACGTGAATTTGAAATTTGATTATTATCTTTAGAGCATGAATAGATGCTTAATAGCATAATTACAATAAAAATTGTAAGCAGATTAGAGTATTTCATCCTTATCGTGTTAATTAATGAATGAGTCCGGTCTAAAAACTATTTTTTGAGCCCAGGCATAATATTATTATTCTGTTCAAATATACAAAAACTTTGTAACTAATTCAGTGTTAAAAATAAAGAAATTTTCTGGTTGTGAATACCCGATGTATCATTTATTCGTGCATTCGTGGCTTTTTAATGTCAAAAAAAATCTCCAGCGAAAATTTGCATATTCCAAAATAAGCGCTTACTTTTGTTAACTAATTAACAAGCAAAACGGATCATTGGATTGTATTCAATGAGAAGTTTCTTAAAATCAATCGGATCCGGAGGAAAACCTGATGGAAAAGAGAATAGGCACAGTCATCATATTGATCGAAGATAAAGAGGTGGTAAGCCGCCTGAACCAGGTCGTTTCCGAACATTCGGATATCGTTGCTGGCAGGCAGGGTATACCGCTTTTGGAAAACGCAACACGACACAGCGTTATTTCCCTTGTCCTGCACGGTGAACTGGACAGGATAGGCTCTCTCACAGGTAAACTCGGACGGTTGAATGGAGTTAATGTTAAATCAGCTCTGCTGAAAAATACAGAACCGTCGGATGCAAGTACAGGAAATCAATAACATTTTTTGTCAAAACAAACAACAGAAAGCCATTTTGGCCGGGGTTTGTGATCAGCTAAAACATAAATACGCTGTCAATGCTTACTTCTGCCAGATTACCGGGAAACGCTGGGCATTTTTGGCTGGTTCCGTGGATGTGGAAATACCGCGATACCGCTATAAGCTCACCGATAATATCGGAATTATTGCAGAAGATGTTGAGCATTTGAAGGCTGACGTATGGAACGATATAGTGAATGCGTTAATCGTAAACATAAATAATAAGGATTACAACTATGATATTTAAACCTGAAAAATACCGTATCCCGGATGAGCCGGAAAAACCATTTATCGATAAAGATGAGATATGGGATTATATAAATAACACTAAAGCTGATAAGGAAAGGGTGCGTGAGGTGATTCAAAAGTCTTTGAATAAGCATCGCCTGAACCTTGAGGAGACGGCTGTATTAGTCAATGCCACCGACCCGGAATTAATTGAGGAGATCAAAGAAGGAGCACGGCAGCTTAAGGAAAAAGTGTATGGAAATCGCATTGTGCTTTTTGCACCTTTGTATATTGGCAATAAATGTACCAACGACTGCAAATATTGTGGCTTCCGGGTGAGCAACAAAGAGGCCGATCGAAAGACCCTTAATGACGAAGAGATCAAGGCCGAAGTGGAGGCATTGGAAGACAACGGCCAAAAGCGCTTGATCCTGGTTTACGGCGAGCATCCGAACTATGACGCTGATTATATCGCCCATACTGTGAAGACTGTTTATAATGTCAAAAAGGGGAATGGCGAAATACGGCGAGTGAATATTAATGCAGCTCCGCTGGATATAGAAGGCTTCAAGAAGGTGCATGATTCCGGAATTGGGACTTACCAGATCTTTCAGGAAACCTATCACCCCGAAGCATATAAAGAATATCATCTTGGTGGTAAAAAACGGGATTATAACTACCGGCTGACATCCCTGGACCGTGCGCAGGAAGCCGGTATTGATGATGTGGGTATCGGTGCTTTATTTGGCCTTTACGACTGGCGGTTCGAAACCCTGGCGATGGTGCGCCACACCAACCATTTTGAAGCCTGTTATGATGTCGGCCCACATACCATTTCTTTTCCGCGCATTCAGGATGCAGCTTCTATTGGGTTGTCCGATAAATACATGGTAGACAATGATACCTTTACACGCCTGATTGCCATTTTGCGCCTGGCGGTTCCTTATACCGGCCTGATTTTGACAGCTCGCGAAAATCCGAAGGTGAGAAAGGAAGTGATGCGTTTTGGCGTTTCTCAAATCGATGGTGGAACTAAGCTGGAAATCGGAACTTATCATAATTCAATCAACGAAGAACAGGACCTGAACAAAGAACAATTCATGATTAATGACTCCCGGTCATTGAATGAAATTATTGATGAACTTCTGGATGATGGATATTTGCCTTCCTTCTGTACGGCTTGCTATCGCCTGGGGCGTACGGGAGAACATTTTATGGAATTTTCCGTGCCCGGATTTATTAAACGCTATTGTACGCCTAATGCTATCCTTACCTTAACTGAGTATCTTATGGATTATGCTTCCGGGGATACAAAAATCAAAGGATGGGAGGTTATAGAAAACAACCTTCAGCAACTGGAAGATCAAAACCAACGCAATGTCCCTGAAATTCGTAATCGTATTGACCGGATTAAGCAAGGCGAACGCGACTTGTATTTCTAAGCTTTGTCAAAATGCTTGTTTTTGGAAAGCGGAGGGGCCTCCGCTTTTTTTTTCTCAAACAAAAAGGGTCCGTTTGTCGCGGACCCTTATGTAAATCTGCATGTTTGATCATTGAACATCTTAACCTTATTGCAAACACGAACAAAACAGATAAATCAAATTACGTTTTTTTATGCGCTTTATTGTTTGTGGTTATAAAAAATGATGTTTTTTTGTGGTTTGCTAAGGTGTTTAAAATCAAAGATGTAATCTGTGGTTTTAGCGGATGGCTTTTCTTATCCTTACATTCATCAATGATTGAATGAATAGTAAAAAAATAAAGTCAGACTAAAATTTAGAATGACTTTAAATAACTTTGACAAAAGACAAGCTGATTACAGAGGTGCACATCAGCAGCAAAAAAATCTGAAGTACTTGCCTTATCCAGGAAAACGGCACTATATTCCCAGGTCTTTTATAATGGCATCAATACGATTCTTCAGGTGGTTTTCTCTTTCTTTGTAGTCGTCATTTTCATATATTTCCTGACGCACACCAATATAAAATTTTATTTTGGGTTCGGTACCGGAAGGGCGCATGGTAATTTTTGTGTCATCTTCCGTAAAGAATTGTAAGACATTCGATTTAGGGAAGTATGTTTGATATTCGTTTCCTGTTTCGATATTCAGTTCAATTCCTTTAAGGTAATCTCTGCTTCGAATTACGGCACTGCCATTGATGATTTTGGGCGGATTGTTTCGAAACCCGTCTATCATAGCCTGTATTTCTTCTGCGCCTGATTTCCCTTTTTTAACAACCGACTTTAAGGTTTCCCTGTAAAAACCGTAGGCGTAATGAATTTCCTTCAGTTGTTGAAGCAGTGTTAGCTTTTGTTCTTTGGCAAATACTGCAGCTTCGGCTATCATGCAAGCTGATATCACTGCATCTTTATCTCTGACAAAGTCACCAACCAGGTATCCATAGCTTTCTTCACCGCCGGCGATAAAGGTTTTTTTATCTTCCATTTCGCGTATAACTTCCGCGATATATTTAAAGCCCGTCAGGGTGTCGTAGGATTCTACGCCATGATTATTGGCAATATCTTTGAGCAGTTCGGAGGTTACTATCGTTTTGACAATATACTCCTGTCCTTTCAATAAGCCTCTTTTTTCCCATTGGCTGATAATATACTGTATCAGTATGGCTGCTGTTTGGTTTCCGTTGAGGAGTTGAAAATCACCGTCTTCTTTTTTCACTGCGATTCCCACTCTGTCGGCGTCAGGGTCGGTAGCCATCACCAGCTCAGCACCTTCTTTTTTTGCTTTTTTAATGGCCATATCCAGAGCAGCAGGCTCTTCCGGGTTGGGTGAGTGTACGGTAGGGAAGTTGCCGTCTTTGGTGTCTTGTTCGGGGACATGAATAATATTTTGGAATCCCAGCGCATTTAGCGTTTGCGGCACAAGGTCTACTCCGGTGCCATGCAGTGGGGTGTAGACGATTTTCATGTCTTTGTGTTTAATCACCAGCTCGGGATTCAATGAAAGTCCACGGATATCTTCAATATAGGCTTTGTCGATTTCTTCTCCTATGGTGGCTTGTCGCGAAGGGTCGCCGGCAAACTTGATTGACTCTATGCTTTTTACCTTTTTTACTTCTTCGATGACATTGTGGTCATGTGGAGCAACCAGCTGAGCTCCATCTTCCCAGTATACTTTGTATCCATTGTATTCCTTTGGATTGTGCGAGGCTGTGATGACAATACCACTCTGGCAGGATAGCTTACGAATGGCATACGATAATTCAGGTGTAGGGCGGATGTCGTCAAAAACATACACCTGAATGCCGTTAGCCGATAGTACGTCGGCTGTAATCTGAGCGAAAAACCTGTTGTTGTGGCGGCTGTCGTAGGCAATGGCCACTTTGATGGTATCCTTCTGTGTAAAAGTCTTTCTTAAATAATTCGCAAGTCCTTGTGTGGCTGCTCCTACTGTGTATTTATTCATTCTGTTGGTCCCGGCTCCCATAATGCCTCTTAATCCTCCGGTGCCAAACTCCAGGTCTTTATAAAATGCATCTGTCAATTCTTCTGTGTCTTCCTCCAGGAGCCGCTTTACAGCTTTTTTGGTTTCTTCATCATAACTCCCCTTTAACCATTGTGTGGCTTTTGCTTTGATCGGATTGTCTTTTAAATTGCTCATAAATAACTACATTTTGGCTTTAAAAATACTAAATTCGTTTCAACTGAAGGGTATATTGTTAACAACTTCAGGGGTGTTAGTGATCGTTCATAATATCAGTCTCCTGCAAACAACGGATAAGACTGTCTTTCCAATAGGGAATGGACAGGCTGAAATCTTCTTTGATTTTGGTTTTGTTCAGAACACTATAAAACGGGCGCGGAGCTTTTGATGGATATTCATGCGATAACAAAGGCCTGACATGACACTTTAACCGGGCTGTTTCCATAATGGTTTTGGCGAAATCATACCAGCTAACAGCGCCCTCATTGGAATAATGGTAAATGCTGATGTCTTTAATATTTTTTGACTCTCTGGCAATATGCAGTATGGCTTCTGCCAAATCCGGTGCATAGGTGGGTGTCCCAATCTGATCAAAAACAACGCCTATGGTTTCTTTTTCCTTTCCAAGGCGTAGCATGGTTTTTACAAAGTTTTTGCCGGTAGCAGAATAGAGCCATGATGTCCGTATGATTACGGCTCGCCCGGATTCAATCATAATGTTCTCCTCGCCAGCAATCTTAGATAAACCATATATGCTCCTGCCCTGGTATGGGTCGTCTTCTTCATATGGTTTGTAGTGCTTGCCACCAAAGACATAGTCGGTGGAAATATGTATCAGTAAAAAGTTTAACTCTTTAGACAGGGCTGCAAATAGTCCGGGGATAGTGCCATTGAGTAAATAGGCTTGTTTTTCATTGTCTTCCGCATCATCTACAGCGGTATAACCGGCACAGTTGATTAAAATGTCTGGTTTTATTTGACGAATTTTGGCGGAGACTTCCTCAGGCGATGTCAGATCAAGATCATCCTTGTCGCTAAAGATAAAAGTATCATTATGACAGTTTTCAGCGCGCTGAGCAATGGCATTGCCCAGCTGTCCGTTTTTTCCTGTGACTAAAATTTTCATGGTAACGGAGGTTTTGATATTAGCAGCTTGTATTGTTTACTGCTGTTAGAGTTGCTTCAGCAGGTTTTCGAAATACGCAATGGTTTTTATTAGTCCTTTTTCCAGTGGGACTACCGGCGCCCAGTCTAGTTCTTTTTTTGCCAGACTGATATCCGGCTGGCGCTGCAACGGGTCGTCCTCGGGCAGTGGTTGATAAATAATTTTGGAAGCTGATCCGGTGTAGTCGATAATTTTTTTGGCCAGCTCTTTTATTGTGAATTCATTAGGGTTTCCCATGTTAACTGGCCCGTGGAAGTTATCACGGGAATTCATCATTCTAATCATGCCTTCCAGGATATCGTCCACATACTGAAAGCTTCTGGTTTGAGAGCCATCACCATAGATCGTAATGTTTTTGTTTTGCAGTGCCTGCATAATAAAGTTGGAAACAACCCGTCCATCGTGCGGATGCATTCTTGGGCCATAGGTGTTAAAGATGCGGATTATTTTTATGTCGACATTATTTTGCCAGTGGTAGTTCATAAACAGGGTTTCCGCAGCGCGTTTACCCTCGTCGTAGCAGGCGCGTTTGCCGATGGGGTTAACATGTCCCCAGTAGGTTTCTTTTTGTGGATGTTCCAGCGGGTCGCCATAAACCTCGCTGGTGGAAGCTTGCAGGATTCTGGCTTTAATTCGTTTGGCCAGTCCCAGCATATTAATGGCTCCCATCACAGAGGTCTTCACTGTTTTAATCGCATTATATTGATAATGAATGGGAGAGGCCGGGCAAGCCAGATTGTAGATTTGATCTACCTCGATCATATACGGCATAGTGACATCGTGGCGGACAGCTTCAAAGCGCTTGTTGTCCATCAGCGGCATGATATTTGACTTTTGCCCTGTAAAATAATTATCCAGACTGATCACTTCATGGCCTTCATTCAAAAGGCGTTCACAGAGGTGGGAGCCGATAAAGCCGGCCCCACCTGTGACAAGAATTTTTTTGTTCATAACGAACGTTTTATTTGTTGGCTATACCAATACCGGTGTAGTAAAAACCGTACTTTTTCAGCTCAGCACGATCATAAATATTCCGGCCATCAAAAATGGCTGGTGATTTCATTAGTTTTTTGACAACATTGAAGTTGGGATATCTGAAATCCATCCACTCTGTCATCAGCAGGAGGGCATCCGCATCAAGCAGTGCATCATACTGATCTTTGGCATAAATAATTTTATCTCCAACACGGCGTTTGGCTTCATCCATAGCTACCGGGTCAAAGGCTACAACGTGTGCTCCGGCAGCGATGATCTCTTCAATTACTTTTAGGGCCGGAGCCTCGCGCATGTCATCGGTCTTGGGTTTAAAGGATAAGCCCCAAAGCGCAATTTTTCTGCCCTGAATATCCCCCTTGTAATACTCCAGTAACTTGCGAAACAAAATGGTCTTTTGGTCTTCGTTTACATCCTCTACCGACTGCAGTACACGGAGATTGTAATTGTATTGTCGGGCTGTGCGGATTATCGCTTTTACATCTTTGGGGAAGCAGGAACCACCATATCCGGTGCCGGGATAGATGAACTTGTTGCCAATGCGGCTGTCCGAGCCTATGCCTTTTCTTACCATGTTGACGTCGGCATCTACCAGCTCACAAAAGTTGGCTATGTCATTCATAAAGCTGATCTTGGTGGCCAGCATGGCATTAGCCGCATATTTGGTGACTTCAGCTGAAGGAATATCCATAAAAATAACCGGATGACCATTTAAGGTAAATGGCTTGTAAAGCTTCGACATAATTTTTTGCGCTTTCTCGGATTCGGTTCCTACCACAATGCGGTCGGGTTTTAAGAAATCCTGAACAGCAGCGCCTTCTTTTAAAAATTCCGGATTGGAAGCCACATCAAAATCGATGTTAGCATTTCGCTTATCCAGTTCTTCCTGTAAGGCCTTTTTGACTTTTTTCGCTGTTCCTACCGGGACAGTAGATTTTGTGACCAGTATCAGATATTCATTCATATGTTGCCCCACTTCGCGTGCAACATTTAATACATACTGCAGATCGGCTGAGCCGTCTTCGTCCGGAGGGGTTCCAACAGCAGAAAACACCACTTGCGTATCTTCCAGGGTGTCTTTTATCTGTGTTGAAAACTTGAGCCTGCCGTTTTCCAGATTCTTTTGAACCATTTCTTCCAGACCAGGCTCATATATGGGGATGATTCCCTTTTTTAAGTTTTCAATTTTCTCTTTGTCAATGTCTACACAGGTTACGTCTATGCCTACATCGGCAAAGCATGTTCCGGTGACTAATCCAACATAACCTGTTCCTACTACGGTAATTTTCATAATTCCTGAATTTAAGGTTTATCTTTTTTATGCTTAACAAAAGTAATAAAAGCTGCTTTCCTGATCATAAAAAAATGAAATAAAACAAACAGGGCCATAGTTATTTGTTTAAGGAAGGCTTTTGGGATTGATGTTTTTTAAGACAAAGCGCTCTAAAACATTCAGTGGCCCAGCATGTTCGCTGCCTTCAAAGCCGGTGATGTCCTCATAAGTGATCTTTTGACTGAAATTATAAAGATATGATTTAGCCAAAGGAACGTAGCTCCAGTGCCATTCTTCAGTTTGATATCCGTCTTTGCGATTATCCGTATACGTCTGAAAAAAACCATAGCTGCCGGCATTTTGTTGAAGCCATTGATATACTTTGGCTCCCTTCCCGGTTTTAAAATAGGCTGAATTCAGGCTGTTGATGTCAATATCAGTACCCCAATGGTGGCGGGAAGTGCCCGGCATAGCAGAGTATTTCAAAATGCCTTCTACACGATCTTTGGGATCCGGATATTTTTTTGCCATATTTTCGCCTCCTGACAATCGTTGCCCCTGAAACTTGCTGTTCCATATCCACCGCTGATAAGTAAAGCTACGAAAAGCGGATATAATGGTTAGCTCGATCCCATCATTTTTTGCTGCCTGCCGCATTTCCTTAAAGGCTTGCAGAGCTTCGCGGCGCAGGTAAAGGTCTGCTCTGTTGGCCATCGGGACAGGGATTTTGGCAAACAGACTGTCTTGATTTTGGGGCTTAATCTTGCCAAGGAGCATGTCTTTTGAGATATCAGGATAGCTTTTTACCACTTCTTCTACTTTATTGACATTTTGCAATGTGTCTTTGCCGGCAGTGTTTTGCTCACTTTTTTCCTCTTGTGGATTATCACAGGCCTGAAAGAGCAGGCTAAGCATAAAGATAAAAGGGATAATATTCATAACAGACTTTCTTTAACTTTTTGAATGATATTTTGTGAGCTCAGGCCGTATTTTTGCATTAATTCCTCAGGTTTGCCGGATTCACCGAAAATGTCCGGCATGCCGATGCGTGTCACTCTGACAGGGGTGTATGCTGATGTTACTTCAGCTACGGCAGCCCCTAAGCCACCGGTGATCTGATGTTCTTCCGCCGTGATAATCCGGCCTGTTTCTTTGGCTGCCCTGATGATAATATCTCTGTCAATGGGTTTGATTGTATGGATATTGATAACTCTGGCAAAGATATTTTGTTGTTCCAGCTCCGTGGCTGCTTGCAGGGCATGCCATACCATATGTCCCGTCGCAATAATGCTGATGTCATTCCCCTCTTTAAGGGTTTGTCCCTGTCCGGGTATAAAGGGGAGGTCTTTACCGGTGAAGTTGGGCACCTTTTCGCGTCCAAAGCGGATGTATACGGGGCCGTGAATGTCGTTGACAGCAGCCATCATTGCCTTGTGCGTTTGGTCTGCATCACAGGGGGAGAGCACTGTCATATTGGGCAGGGACCTGGTGACGGCGATGTCTTCCAGGGCCTGATGCGTAGCACCGTCCGGGCCTACCGATATCCCGGCATGGGCGCCGCCTATGATGGCATGGACATTATTGTAGCAAATAGAAATCCTTAACTGATCGGTATTGCGCATGGCAGAGAAAACACCATAGGTGGCAAATACAGGAATTAAGCCCGACAGGGCCATGCCGGCAGCAACACCAGTAGCATTTTGTTCGGCTATGCCCAGGCTATAAAAGCGCCCGGGGAAAGCATCCTTAAATAAATTGATGTTTACAGAGCCTGTGATATCTGCTCCCAGAGCGATTACATTATCGTTTTGCTTGCCTGCTTCCAGTAATCCTTCACCAAAGCCCAGACGAGTTGGCTTATCTCCTTTGTTATGATATTGCTTCTGCTGTTTCATGATAACGCACGGATAAATGATTCTACTTTCTCTTTGGGTACGGGCTTGCCATGCCAGCGATAATCGTTTTCGATTTCGGGGACCCCTTTTCCCATCATCGTGTCAGCAATGATCACGCTTGGTTGTTGTTTTTTCTGACGGGCTTCCTGCAAGGCTTTTTTAATGCTGTCGAAGTCATGGCCATTACAGGTGATCACATGCCAGTTAAAGGCGCTCCAGCGTTGTTCCAGGGGTTCGATGTTCATAACGTCTTTGGTGGCGCCATCAATCTGGAGGCGGTTTCGGTCAACAATAGCAGTCAGATTATCCAGTTTGTGATGAGCAGCGCTCATGATGCTTTCCCAGATGGAGCCTTCCTGTAGTTCACCATCGCCATGGATGCTATACACACGCCATTGTTGTTGGCGGTGTTTGGCAGCCAGGGCCATGCCAACGGCCACTGACAATCCCTGACCTAATGATCCGGCCGAGAGTTCAATGCCTGGAAGGCCGTGATCGCGACCGGGATGGCCCTGTAAGCGTGAGCCCAGCTGACGAAGGCTCATAAGCTCATCTTTAGGAAAGTAGCCCGCCTCGGCCAGGCTTGCATATAAAACCGGCGCTACATGGCCGATGGATAATACCAGGCGATCCCGCTCTTCCCAGCTGGGCTGACCGGGGTCATGGTTGAGCTCATCGAAGTATAGGGCTGTGAAGATGTCGGCCAGCCCCAATGAGCCTCCTGTGTGTCCGCTGCCGGCAGTAGCGATACTCCGGATCACGGATTTGCGTATGTTTTTTGCTGTTTCTTCTAAGTGTCTGGTGCTGTGATGCATCTTATACTAATTTTTTTATGAACAGTATGAGTATTATGCCACTAACAATAAGCTTCATCAGGGTTCCTGTCAGAAAACCAATAAAAGAACCGAAGGCCGAACGTAGAGCGCGCCTGGAGTCGTTGTATTCCATCATCTCACCAATGTAGGCCCCGGCAAAAGGACCAATGATAATGGCAATGGCACCGATACCGGTAGGGGCAATGATTAAGCCAAAAATAAGACCGATAGTGGAACCCCAAACCCCCTTTCTCGATCCTCCTAATTTCTTTGTCCCGTATATCGGAACGACATAATCCAATAGGGTTACCAGCAAGGTTATGCTTAGCCAAATGATTAGTGTTTTTGGCTCAAAGCTGTATTGTTCTGTGAAGTGAAGAAGTAAAAGCCCGGCATAGGAAACAGGTGGTCCGGGGATAACTGGAATGAGACATCCGGCCAGGCCAATCAACAATAATAAAGCGCCTGCAATGATAAGGACGATATCCATGCGTTTAGGTTTTTGTAGATCACAGTAGGTTGCTCTTAGAGCTAAAATGCCTAAAAAGTAACTTTAGCAAAGATAAAAACCTTTTTTGGTTGAAAGGAGAAATCAGACAAAAAATCCGTTAACTAATCGATTTGAAGATTGGACATTTTATCGGTAATATCAAAGTCGTATTTGGGGTATTCATACACCGGCATGCGGAATTCTGTTTCGCCCAGGGAGTATCCGTAGACATCGCGGTAGTTTGCCGGGTCCTCGCCCATCTCTGTCATTTGTTGCAGATAGTTGTTCATCGACTTGGATTCAACAATCAGTACCCGTCCCATTTTGTCAACAATGGGGCTGTGAAGTCGTGTAGCATCGTGGTCGAATTTAAGGATGCGGCGGCCGTCGTGGGTGATTCCAATAGTTCGGAAGGTATTGCTTTTTCCCACGCCTGGCATGTTCATGACATTACGGTCGGTGGCCAGGAAGGGCAAATTGTATTTATTGCGCAGGTTTGCAACGTGTTCGATCATGTTTTCGGCATGTTCAGGAAACTTATGTATGGTGGCATATTCCTGCTCGGGGATTTCGCCCAGGACTTTTTCTTCTATGCGTTCCTGTATCGAACGTGCATTGGTGGCAAAATTGTGCGAATTTTCCATATATCCCTTAACAGTGAAAGTATAATAGGTTAACACCCCGACATCGTTGAGCGCTTTCCTTAGTTTGGCTGTGTGCCCGCGTCTGGAGGCAGCGGCCGTAAAGACAAGCTGGTTGGTAACTGTCCATCCGGCCTTACGCAGTTTTTTTATGCCTTCTGCAGCTTCAGGCGTTATTTCCATTGCTGACTCAAAGTGCGTTTGGATCACAAACTGTTTGATGCCGATGCTTGCTGCTTTTGTTTTGAAATCGCGCAGCAGCTCTTCGAGTTCATCAGTAATTCGCTGTGGCAGGTATACGGGTAAGCGGGTGCCCAGACGTACGCGTACCATTTCCGCTTTCTTTTTATTCTTTGGTAGTGCTTTGTTTTTTTCGCGTTTGTTTATGGCCATTTCATAAACAGCGTCCAGTATGCGCTTAAGCGATTTATCGGAGCTCATCAGGGCATCGCCACCGGTGATAAGTATATCGCGTAACTGGTTGTCATCTTCGAAATACTGAATTAAGCGTTTTAATTTTTCAGGCCATGTTTCACGTGGCTTCAGCTTGTCGAGGTCAAAATTCAGATGTCCGCTTTGAAAGTCATACATGCGCTGACAGCTGGTGCATAGGCCGCCGCAAGCACGCCCCATCGAATCGGGTATCATAATAGCCACTTCCGGATATCTGCGGTGGATATTATGTCCTTCGGGAAGTAGCCATCCTGCGGCATTGGGCTTGCCGGGCTCTACAATGTCTTCTTTTTCCCAGGCTTCAATGTGACCGAATTCATCGATTAGCTGAGGGGAGTATAGTATATAATCGCGGATAGCCTGGTCTGAGGCTATATAATTGCCTGCTGTGCGCACGTTGAGTAAGGATAAATAATAGGGGTTGACAAAAAACGGGATTCCGGCTTCTTTAGCTTCATAAAGCGTGTCCATTGTTTCTGTCGAAAGAGAATGATCAAGCATTTCCTGAATGGTATCGGGGTCGCGAAAAGCCATACGCAGGTGAAACAATCTGTTGTTCCACCATTCCTGGGCTATGGCCATTTTTTCCTTACGCGGGGCTGTGGCGTCAGTAAACCGGAATTTATGGTCGTCGATGGTGCCGGCATCGATTTTGTCTATGATAAGGTTCAGGATTCGTTGCTTGTTTTCCCGGCGGATGTCGATAATGTCCTGGTCTAGCCCGCTGGGGTGCTGTGCCATCCATTGCTCAACGGTTTTTCTTTTTGGTTTTATTTGTCTATCCTTGCTTTCCAGCTGGTTGAAAAGTTGGATGATGTCCTGGAAAAAATCGATCTGACCGCCTCCGGAACCGTCTTTTATTGCGTGAAATAAAATACGAAAGGGTTGATTCAAAATCATTTCTCCGCGTAAGTTGCGGTCTTCAATTTTTTCCCCGGTATGATCAATGTAGTCCAATATGCGTATAGCAGCAAAATCCTGCCACCGCAGCTGATCAAACACTGCTTTACCTTTTCTTTTCTCCTGATAATAATCCAACCCTACTTTAGAAGAGGATAATATTTCTTTGGCCCATTCAGCCAAATATGATTCAAAATCTTCTGCCTGTTTTGAATCTTCAGCAATGGATTTAAGACGAGGATGTTTTTCTAATAATTCATGTAATAGTTTTTGTGAATGCCCTGTGATAGCAACAGATTTTAGCTCATTCATAAGGTTTAATCATTTTTTGTGATTGACAATATCCGATTATGATTGCTGGCTCTGCTTGATAAGAATAAACAATCCGGAGCGCAAATATAACAATTTTTATGCCGTTCTGGCAGGTCAGAAGCTGTTATTTGGGGGCCAGTCTAAATAAGTAATGGCAGTTTTGGGTCAGTGACAAATTGTCTTAAAGTGTTTATTAAGAGTGTTTTTAATATGCTTTAGCGAAAGTGGCTGAAGTCGATTTTTGTGGGGCCTTTTCTAAATTCCTCCTCTGTAGGGTTGAGGATCGTTTTAAAGGCGGCATGAATGCTTAAATATGATAAAGGTAAGCTAACCAGGATGCCGACTCCAAAGAACATGATTCCAAGAAAGTTTATCAATACTAAAGCTGCGACAAGGCCCAGTATGTTTAGGAAATTCTTTGTCACCAGCTTGCGGCTTGCCTCCATGGCTTCCCAGTAGGAAAAGCGGGCAGTGACCAGGAAAGGAAGCAGGAAAACATAAGCAACAGCCAGGTATAGTCCCGGGACAATTAGTAAAAATAATCCACCGGCAACCAATAAGCCGGCTAAAACTACGCCAACAAAAATATTTACCCAGGAATTAAATCCTTCGAAAAAATCATAGAAAGTGATTTTTTGTCCGTGATCGATTTTATCAGCGACATAATAATAACCAGCCATTAATGCGGGTTGGACGAACACTGTGATGATCGATCCCAATGGTTGGGCTCTCATGCTAAATAAATTCAAAGAAAGGACCATGGCCGAAAAGGCGAAAAACAGCAGGGGGCTGGCCTTAAAGTATTGAACTGCTTTTAAAAGTATTAAGCGGATGTCTAGCTGATATCCTTCAGTCTGCTTTTTCTCTAGTTGCTTTCTGTATTCTTCTTGTGTCATTTAGATGCAAATTTATATGAGCACAAAAGTAACATTATCTTTGGGTGTAAGTTTTATTTTGGGAGGAATAGATGGAAAAAAATGTGTTATTTTGTTGACCGGAACAGGGCCGTGTCCACAGCTAAAAAGGTCAGTTATGCGAAGATTGTGTTATGCATTGTTTTATAGTGTATTTTTTTTGATGATGTTGATGTCCTGTCATCAAAAGGAAGAAGAGCATGCTAAAACCGTATTCAGATACAACCAGGCTTCAAACATCAGTTCGCTTGATCCGGCTTTTGCACGAGATCAGGCTACTATTTGGGGCACCCATCAGCTTTTTAATGGTTTGGTGCAGTTGGATTCGAATCTGATTGTACGACCTTCGATAGCTTACGACTGGAGGATTTCAGATGATGGAAAGACCTATACTTTTTACCTGCGCAACGATGTGTTTTTTCATTCCCATCCCATATTTCAAAATAGAGAAGAGCGGCAGGTGACAGCTCATGACTTTGTTTATAGCTTTAACCGCTTACTGAGCCCTGATTTGGCATCTCCCGGAGCCTGGGTGTTTAGCAATGTCGAAAAATCACAGAAGACTTATGCTTTTAAAGCAATAGATGATACAACCTTGCAGATAAAGCTAAAACATTCCTTTCCTCCTTTTTTGGGTATCCTGACAATGAAATACTGCTCGGTAGTGCCTGAAGAAGTGGTGCGGCATTATAAGGATGAGTTCCGAAAACATCCGGTAGGCACTGGTCCCTTTTACTTTAAGTTGTGGGAAGAAGATATTAAGCTGGTGTTATTAAAAAATCCGGAGTATTTTGAAACGGATTCCAGTGGGCAGCCATTACCGTATTTGGATGCCGTGGCTGTAAGTTTTATTATTGACAAGCAGTCGGCGTTTATGGAGTTTGTCAGGGGAAACCTGGATTTTCTTTCAGGCCTGGATGCCAGTTATAAAGATGAATTATTGACCCGCAATGGTAGCCTGAATCCTGAATACCGTGACAGGATCAAATTGATATCAGAACCATATCTGAATACTGAATATCTTGGGATATTGGTGGATACGACTTTAGACGACTTTAAGGATAGCCCGTTGCGATATCGCAAGCTTAGGCAAGCCATTAATTATGGTTTTGATCGAAAGAAGATGATGCGCTATTTGCGGAACAATATCGGCACGCCTGCATTGTCAGGGATGGTGCCTGAAGGTCTTCCATCATTCGATAGTGCAGCTGTGAAAGGTTATGATTATGATCCTGAAAAAGCTCGCAGCTTATTGCGCGAAGCCGGTTATCCCAATGGCGACGGGATGCCTCCCATTACACTTTCTACAACTTCTTCCTATCTCGATCTGTCGAAATTTATACAGCACCAGCTCCAGGAGCTGGGGATAAAAGTGAAAATGAATAATGTGCCACCAGCCACCTTAAGAGAGATGGTCGCTCAATCCAGAGTTAATCTTTTCAGGGCCTCCTGGATTGCTGACTATCCCGATGCAGAAAACTACCTGTCGTTGTTTTATTCCCATAATTTTGCTCCCGATGGTCCTAACTATACACATTTCTCCAATCATCGCTATGATGCATTATATGAAAAAGCCCAGGTGATTACCGATGATTCTTTACGTTTCGACCTTTATCGCCAAATGGATCAGCTGCTGATGCAGGAAGCCCCGGTTGTGGTGCTGTATTACGATCAGGTTTTACGCTTTGTCTGGAAAAATATCCACGGACTGGGGAGTAATCCGTTAAATCTTTTGACACTAAAGTATGTTAAAAAAGATAATCCTGATTAATCACTTTCTATGGTTAGCCCGTCATAACCTAAAAAGACATTAGACGGAAGCTTTTTTTTAACCGATTGACAGGTGCCCATTTTATGACTAATATGCGTCAGAAAGGCTTTTTGAGGTGATAATTCCTGAATGAGCTGTAAGGCTTCATCCAGGGAAAGATGCGAATGATGCTGCTCTTGATGTATGGCGTTAACAATTAAATTATCAAGTCCTTTTAGTTTGCTTTTCTCCTGTTTATTGATTGTCTTAATGTCTGTGAGATAAGCTGTTTTGCCAAAACGAAAGCCCCATACTGGCATTTTGCCATGCATTGCAAAGATAGTTTCTATTTTTAGTGATTTGATAATAAAAGGTTTTGATGGAAGCCTGATTAGATTAAACTGCGGAGCACCGGGGTAAGGATTTTTTTCAAAAGCATAAGCGTATTTTTGACGAATGGCCTGAATAGCAGGTGTTCCGGCAAAAACATCTATGGGTTTCTTTCGCTGAAAGAAGTAGGGGCGGAGGTCATCCATTCCTCCAATATGGTCGTGGTGTTCATGGGTGATTAAAACAGCATCAATGTGATTGATATTGTGCCTTAGCATTTGTTGACGAAAATCGGGGCTGACATCAATGGCAATGGTGGTGTCATTGTTCATAAGCACTGCGGAGGTTCGTAAACGGTGATCATGTGGATCAGACGAGCGGCATACTTCGCACTGACAGTTAATCACCGGGCTTCCTTGTGATGTTCCCGTACCTGTAAGGATGAGTTTCATGATTGCAAAATTACCATATTATTTTTTTATCAAAAATTCATTCTTATTTGTATTTTTGCATAAATGAGATATTCGTGGCTTAGCTATTTTCTGATATTTATTCTTGCATGGCCTGTTCATCTGATGGGTCAGGAGGATTTATTGATGCCCAAAAAAAATGAGCAGGGACATTACGGTTATGTGAATCAATATGGGAAAAAGCGTATCGATTTTCGTTTTGATTATGCTGAAGCTTATCATCAGAACCGCGCAGTTGTGATGCTTGAAGATTCGTTTTATTATATAAACCCTGCCGGAAAAATTCTATCACCCGGCTATGAACTTGCCTATCCGTTTTTAGAGAAATATACCATTGTCGGGCAAAACGGCAAATATGGTTTTATAGACACGAATTTTGTGGTTAGGCAAAACCGGTGGTTCTCAAAAGCGCGTTTATTTCAGCGTGGCTATGCCATTGCCGAGACACAGCAAAACAGGTTTTTGCTAAATCAGCAGGGGCGGATATTAAAGGTGTCGAAAAATTATAAGATACCGGTGCAGGGTGCAATTCAAGAGGTGGCTGAGGAAATGGCATACTATCCGGGAGGAGCAGATCGTTTTAATGATTATGTCAGGAAGAATATTTCCTTTACTGTGAGCCAGCCCCTGGTATACGTTGCTTTGGTGGTGGAGAAAAACGGCGAATTGAGCCATATTGAGGTCCTGGGAAATTTGAGTGAGTCGCAGCAAAAAGACATCATCAAAGTGTTGAAGCGTATGCCGGTATGGGTGCCCGCCCGGGAAGGAAATGAAGTGGTAAGGCTTAGGATGAGCATCCCTTTGGTGCTGAATCAACGGGATAATCCATAAGTTGAGCTATGATTTTTTTTTTGACATAAATCGGGTATGATTAAACTGGAATTGAAAACCGTGTGGAGGAATTTTGATTTATGATGGCCAGCTCCACGTATAAATGAGGGGCTAAACATTTGGCCTATTTGATCAAATTATTAACAAATGAACACATAAAAAACAGGAGATACACTATTGCTGGAGAATATTAAAAATTGGCTATGGGCACGGAAGGTGAAACAGGATGAACGTCTTGTTCATCGGCAGTTGTTGAACAAAAGCTTGAGCGAAGCATGCCAAATTGGACTGCTTGCCTATGTTGAAAACGAAGAGCAACTGCATAAAGTGGAGCATTATATGCACCATTTGCAAAGCCTTGGTAAAGAAGTTCATCTCCTATTGTTTGTTCCGGGAAAAGAAGCCCCTCATTACATTATGCCGCGCTTATCGGTAGACATCGTCCCCCGTAAGATGGTGAACTGGTTTGGGATTCCTCAGGGGAAAGTTGTCAAATCATTTCAGCAAAAGAAGTTTGACTTGCTGATCGACTTGTGCATGGAGCACCATAAAGAAAACCTGTATATTGCAATTACTTCCAATGCTTCAATGCGGGTGGGCTTATATGGTGATAATATGTTGAAGTATTACGACTTTATGCTTTCTGGCAGCAAAAATAAGATTCGTAGTTTTGAACAATATACGCAGGAAATAGAGAAATATTTAAACCAATTAAAAACCAATAAGTCATGAATGAGCAGTTTAAGGGTACCGGCGTAGCCTTAATAACCCCATTTCACAAATACGGAACGATCGATTTTGTGACGCTGGAGCGTTTGATTGAAGTACAGATAAAAAACCAGGTGGAATTTATAGTAGCATTGGGGACGACATCCGAGTATCCCAGCCTGAGTGCTGATGAACAATTGGGGGTTTTGGACTTTGTTGTTCAAAAAGTAAATCGCAGAATTCCGGTTGTCGCCGGTGTGGGGGGTAACAATACCCAGGCAGTTACAGCGCAGATCAAAGCGATGAATTTCGATGGTATCGATGCTATATTGTCAGTAACGCCATATTATAATAAGCCACAGCCAAAAGGACAGTATTTGCATTTTAAAGCGATAGCCTCTGCTTCGCCGGCGCCGGTGATTTTATACAATGTCCCGGGAAGAACCGGTGCTAATATGAGTGCGGATACGGTGCTGCGGCTGGCTATGGATTTTCCAAATATTATTGGTGTAAAAGAAGCTTCGGGCGACATGAACCAGGTTATGCAGATAATCAAAAACAAACCAAAGGATTTTCTGGTGCTATCAGGAGAAGATGCCCTGACATTGCCGATGATAGGTGCAGGGGCTGATGGCGTTATTTCCGTTGTCGCCAATGCCTATCCTTTTGAGTTTTCGGAAATGGTGCGATTGGCAGCAAAAGGTGAAATGGAGCAAGCCAGGGTTTATCACTATAAACTCTTTGATCTGATCAATGCGATTTTTGCTGATGGCAATCCCGGAGGTATCAAGGCGGCTATGGAAATCCTTAATAAGTGCCGGAATACTCTCAGACTGCCACTGGCAAAAGTGAATAAAGCCGTTAATATACAGATACGAAAAGCAATTGAATCCATTGAAGAGCATCCTTCTACATAGATTTTTCTTTTTGTTGGTGATGGTGTCTTTTGCTTGTCCTGCTTTAAGTCAGCAAGCCCAACAAGACCGGTTAGCGCGAAATAGCGTTTTCCCTTATTCCGCTTACCCTTCCTACAGCGAATATGAAACCCTGATGCTTGGCTATGCCCAGCAGTATCCCGACATTTGCCGTTTGGATACTTTTGCAACACTGCCTTCAGGAAGACATTTGCTGTTGTTGGTTATTGACGATTCTTTGGATGTTTTGCAAGCTGAGCCGTTGTTTTTATACACTTCCACTATGCATGGTGATGAGACCGGTGGATATATCCTGATGTTAAATCTGATCGATACACTTTTGTCATCCTATGGACATAACCCGCGCCTTACCAATTTAGTGAACAAGGTAAAGATTGTGATTAACCCACTGGCTAATCCTGATGGCACATATGCCGGCGGTAATCATACAGTTTTGGGAGCTACGCGCTATAATGGTAGCGGTATAGATTTGAACAGGAATTTCCCCGATCCGGAAGATGGCCCTCATCCGGATGGAAATGTCTGGCAGGCTGAGACAAAAGCTTTTATGGCGCTGGCTGACTCTCTGGGTTTTCATATGTCGGCTAACATGCATGCAGGCGTTGAAGTTGTTAACTATCCATGGGATACCTGGAGCCAGACACCTGCCGATGAAAGCTGGTGGCTTTTGGTAGCTCAAGAATATGCTGATACAGCCCGGATGCATGGGCCTGTAGGGTATTTTAGCAGTAGCCAGTTTCCCGACGGCGTTACCAACGGCTATGATTGGTACAGCATTAACGGAGGAAGACAGGATTATATGAATTATTTTCAGTATTGCCGGGAAATGACCCTGGAGTTATCCAATCAGAAAATTGTGTCTGAAACTGATCTGACAACGCTGTGGGATGCGAACCGGCGTTCGCTACTTAACTATCTTGAGCAGGCTACTTACGGGCTGTCAGGAGTGATAACCGACTCCCTGTCAGGCCATCCGCTAAAGGCTCGCGTTTATATCACTAATTTCGACGTGGATAGTAGTCATGTCTATAGCCGGTCTGCTGATGGTTACTATCACAGGTATCTGGCCGCTGGAAATTATACACTGACATATAGCGCACCAGGATATCTGTCCAGAAATATATCTTTAAACATATTGGATTATCATTTGCATAACTTAAACGTGCAACTTGTCCCGGAAGATGTCTCGTTAGCATCGGAAAATTACAATCGTTTTAAGGTTTATCCAAATCCAACAAGCTACAGTATTACGATCCGCGCTGATTTTAACTCATCACAGATGATCAGAGTTCGCCTTACGGATGTGACCGGGAAAACCATGAAAAAGTGGGAATTCAATTCAGCTAATGAAAATGTTTCATTCCCGCTTGAGGATATTCCTTCCGGATTCTATTTTATTCATCTTACCAGTGACCATGCTGATTATACTGAAAAAATTATTATCCAATAAATGAGCCTCGTCTAAAATGGTTATATTTGTTTTTTGCAGCTTTTTGCCCATAACTTTAAGATGGCTGCTAAACAGGGAAAGATTGTTTAAACATATTCTTTTTCCTGCTGTTGAACTTTAAAACCAGAAACTATGGAAACAATAAAATTGCACAATCTCGAAACCCCGGCAAGCAGAATAGGACTTGGAACCTGGGCAATCGGAGGCTGGATGTGGGGTGGCACCGATGAACAGGAATCCATCAAAACGATACGTACAGCCATCGACAAGGGGATTAACCTGATAGACACAGCACCAGTTTATGGATTTGGTAAAAGTGAAAAAATCGTTGGTGAAGCCCTTAAGCAATACGGTAAAAGAGAAAATATTATTCTGACTACCAAAACAGGTTTGGACTGGCTTAATGAGGATGTATATCGAAATGCCACCTGGAAAAGGATCCGGCAGGAAATAGAGGATTCGCTCAGGCGTCTTCAGACCGATTACATTGATGTATACATGGTTCACTGGCCCGATCCGCTGGTTCCATTCAATGAGACAGCCGAAGTAATGAAAAATCTCATGGATGAAGGAAAAATTCGCTCTATAGCGGTTAGTAATTTTGATTCTAAACAAATGGAAGTGTTTAGTCATACAGCACCAATACATGTAGCTGAACCACCATATAATATGTTTGAAAGGGAAATAGAAAAAGACACCCTGCCTTATTGCAAGAATAATGATATTAAAATATTTGCATATGGTGCGCTTTGCCGTGGTTTGTTATCAGGAAAGATGAACAAAGAGCGAACATTTCATGGTGATGATCTGCGCAAGGCTGATCCCAAATTTCGCGGCAAACGGTATTCGATGTATCTGGATGCAGTTCACAATCTGGATGAATACGCCAAAGAAAACTATGGCAAGGATGTTATTCATTTGGCTGTGCGTTGGTTGCTCGATCGGGGTGCTGATATAGCGCTTTGGGGTGCCCGCCGACCCGATCAGCTTGATGTGGTAGCGGATGTGATGGATTGGAAACTGCAAGATGATGACCTTATGGCAATCGATAACCTCTTGAGCGAATTGATCAGCCATCCGGTAGGGCCTGAATTTATGGCGCCTCCTACAAGGGATTAACCGGTCCATGTTCCGCCTTAAGCGGATCACACACACGCATGATTAAATGTGAGAAAGCAGTGATGCGAGAGGGAGAAGGAAGAGACTTGAGAGACTTGAGAGACT
>JBNJHE010000034.1:0-14273 GCA_051748205.1 Bacteroidota bacterium
GAACATTGAACATTGAACATTAAATTTAGACAGATGAAAACAATATTCAAATGCCCAAAATGTGGTGCAATTCTTTCACAGCAGGAGGATTTAATCTTTGCTGTAGAAAACATGCAGGGTCAGAGGTCATTGTTATTACTTAGTACCCAACTTGGCGATTACGGAATCAAAAACAATTTGCCCTTTCGGTTTGATGTCGGTGATAAGTTTAATTTTTATTGTCCGGTTTGTCAAGCTTCTCTAGAATGTGAGGAACATGAGAATTTAATTAAGGTTGAGATGAATGATGAAGATGGACACACTTATTTTGTTTGTTTTTCACGTGTCGCTGGCGAAAAAAGCACCTACCGGGTTGCAGGAAAGAATGTGAAAGCCTATGGGGAGCACGCCGGTAAATATGAGGATTTAATTAAAGAAATCCACTTATAAAGGTAAAGAGCTTTATATTTGATGTCTGTTTCGCTAAGATTAGGTTATGAAGAATAAAGCAGATCGATACGAGCGTATTTACCATCAGTTGATGCGTTTACTAAGTACATCGGATAATGCACTGTCTAGGATGGCAAGTGTTTGTGCCGTTTTGCATCACAAAATGCCATCATTTTTCTGGACGGGTTTTTATTTGCTGGAACATGGCGAACTGCATGTAGGGGTTTATCAGGGTCCGGTTGCCTGCATGGTATTGGAAAAAGGAAAAGGGGTATGCTGGGAAGGCATACGCCGTGCTGAGCCGGTTGTAGTCCCTGATGTTGAGCAGTTTCCAGGGCATATTGCATGTGATTCCCGCTCAAGATCCGAAATCGTAGTGCCTTTGTTCAATCAGCACGGAGTAACTATGGGTGTGTTGGATATTGATAGTAAAGAGCTGAATAATTTTGACCAGACCGATGCAGAATACCTGACAAAGATCGTCGCCTTAATCTATCAATGATATGCGCCGAAGGCTTTCGTTGCTCTTTGCTTAATGGTGTTAATAATAATCGAGGTGGCTTTTCTGTTTTGTGACCTTAAGATCATGCAATGCCGGCGCTTTAACCCGGATTGTAAGGTTATAGCTCTTCATAAAACCGATGGGAATCCAGTTGAACATCATTTCCCAGCAATGCAGGTCACGATAAATATTTACAGAAGTATATCTTAACGAGTTGCTTTCAAAGTCCCATCCGGAATTTATGCCGAATTTCCATTTGTCTGTAACATTGATATTGGCATCAAAGCTAAGTGTCTGTACGGTTTTATATTCAAAGTCCATTAGGTTGTTATCGAAGGTGTTGGTGTATTTAAATGTATAATGAAATCCGATATCCCATTTATTGTTAAAGTTGGGCGTGCTATTATTGTTTGGATTTTGATTTCCCATAGGGGGTGTTTGTTCACTGTTTCTTTCATTATCCTCCGGATTTACCTGAGTTTCCTTTTTCTCTTTGTCTTTCCCAAAGTCATCAGAGCTAAAGCGATAGGCGATATCAAAGGCCCATTCGTTTTGCTTTTTGCGAAAGAGCTTCCGGTTTTTATGCCACTGCAATTCGTTAATGGTTTGTCCTTTATCGTTGATAGCATAAGGATCCCAGGTGCCAATAAAGCGCAAATCAATTTTATCGAGGATGGTCGTATAAGCATTCACGGATAGGGGCGACCAGTTCAGGGAGTCTCTGACCATGTCATAATTCATGTTTAAACGTAAGCTTTTAATAAGAATAATCTTTCTGGTTCCTGTAGCAGTATCTTGTTTGTCTTTTATTTTGGCTTCCAGGTTATTTTCCAGATTAAAAGCAATTTGACCGGACTTCCCTCGAGGCGGGCCACCATAAATGCCATTAGAAAAAATCGAATATTGAATTGGACTACGGGAGTTGCCATCGAGATAATATCTGTAATAGCCCAGCTCAGGGGTGCCAAAATCCGGTCTGTAATTAAAACTAACCGAAGGGTTAAATACATGTCTGATCGCTTTTACCGGGCCTCTTCTGAAATTGAACATGCCGTATAATTTGGTATTCATGCTGGAGTTGTATGTGAAATCATAGCCCTGGGTAAATCCACTAAGCGTGTCCGTTCTTACATATCCCTGTACAGTGTCCCCATTGATTATGGCTGTGCTGTTATCCCATTGTTGGCGAATGGAGTTCATATACCAGTATCCGTTAAAGTTTAATCCATTTGTAAAGTTAAGGTGCTTAAGCACTTTGATATTCGACCGAATCGGAATATTGTGCTTAATCCCGTTTCTAAAATCGTTGAAGTTGCTTTTAAACAGCATGCTATCGGTAGTGCTGATTTCATTTTTCGCATTCATTTTATAGCTCATGGTAATATTTTCATACCATTTGATTTTTCCGGATCGTTCCTTTTTTCGAAGGGGATAGAATCGTTGAACAGACAGGGTTAGCTCAGGCAGCCTGAGGTCTATTTTTTTACTGATGGTATTTTGATTGTGCCAAAAGCTACCGGCAAAATTGATATTATCACCTAATTGTGTAGAATAGCTAATGGTTGAGGTAAATGAGTTCGACAAGTAATCATTTGTCGATTGTGGGTTGTATTGATTATGTTGCATTGATCCGGCATTGACGGAAGCAGAGAACGAAGAGTTGGGCCGGGCTTTTGGGCTTTGCCGATGATTCCATCGAATAAAAAATTCTTTTTCTTCCAGGTAATCGGGGGTGTCTTTTTCTCCAAGTTTATTGACCGAATAGTCTAACGATAAAGAACCGGAAAACTTATAGCGTTTAACATAATTGGAGCTGGCATTAAGCCCCCAGCTTCCACGCGAATAGATGTCACCCCTCACGGCTAAGTCCATGTGTTCTCCAAGCCCCCAGTAATAGCCTCCATCACGAAGGAAAAAGCCGCGGTTTGCCGACTCTCCCACGCTGGGGATGATCAGCCCGTTGGCTCTTTCTTTTTTATTCGGAAAAATGCCAAACGGAAGCCATAAAGGTGTGGGAATACCTTCGATGACCAGGTTGGCTGGCCCGGTTACAATTTTGTCTGATGGAATTACCCGCGCTTTTTGAAACTCTATTTGATAATGCGGATGCTTTTGATCGCAGGTAGTGTACATCCCTTTCTGAATCCAGGCGCTATTGTCTTCTGTTTTTTTTGTCTTTTCGGCATGAAGATAGCCTTGCCCTTCTTCGGTAAATACCCCTTCTATTAATCCTTTGCGTGTATCGAAATTATAATGTAACTCCTCCGACTCGTAATTTTTATCCCCCTCTTTAAATATTGGAGGATAAATGATTTTTCCTGTCGAATCTTCAAAGCCACGTGCATATAATTCTTTTTTGTTAAAATCAATTTCAATATAGGCTGCTTTTAAATTAATCGACTGATAGGTGATCTCGGCATATTTATAATTGCCATAGAGATATGTTTTTCTCTGGGCCAGGTCCATGCAAATAGAATCGTATGCGGGATAATCTATCACGTCTTCCAAAATAAAGGTGTCATCCGTAGTGTCTTTAGGCTGAATTTTTGTGGTGTCCTGAGCAAGGCTGTCGTCTGTCAGACGAAGGGAGTCGCGTGACTTTACCTGTGTGGAATCATCAACAATTTGACCAGTTAATAATCCGGGGATTAGTAATAAAAGGCCACATAAAAATATTCCTGTCTTTTTCGTCCAAAGTGGAATACTTATTGTTATCGAATTTAAAAGGCTATGTTGATGACCTGATTTTTTCAATGTGGTGTAATGATTTTAGCTTAAATTAGCAAAAACTTTTTTTTGGTTAACTATATTTGCAAGCATAGCAAAAACGTTAATAAAATAGATTTCAAAACTAATCATTTTTTACATCCTTAGATGAAACGAATAATGCGAAAATTAAGTATGATCCTTGTGATGGTTTTATTCATGTTGTCCGGAAAGGCACAAGGGTATATTGATGTGGTTGTTATTGATCCTGGTCATGGTGGCCGGGATCCTGGTGCTGTTGGGTCTATTTATAAAGAAAAGGACCTGGTATTGGATATGGCATTAAAGGTTGGACATTATATTGAAGAAAATTTTGAAGATGTAAAGGTTATTTATACCCGAAAAACAGATGTGTTTATTCCATTATGGAAGCGTGCAGAAATAGCGAATAAGAACAATGCTGATTTGTTTATTTCGATTCATGTGAATGCGGTAGGGTCAAGCAGGCCATATGGTACAGAGACCTTTGTAATGGGTCCGCATAAGACGCAGGCAAACCTGGAAGTAGCTAAGCAGGAGAATGCTTCTGTTTTGCTGGAAGACAACTATGAGCATCAATATGAGGGTTTTGACCCAAACTCGCCGGAAGCGCATATTATCTTCAGCTTATATCAAAGTACTTATCTGGAGCAAAGCCTGAAGCTGGCTGAAAAAGTGCAGTACCAGTTTCGCGAGCGCGTAAGCCGCCATGACCGCGGTGTAAAGCAGGCCGGTTTATTGGTACTGTGGCAGGCAGCTATGCCTGCTGTCCTGGTAGAAGCAGGGTTTATTAGCCACCCGGCAGAAGAAAAGTTCCTGGGCTCCGAAGAAGGGAAAACATACCTGGCGTCTGCCATTTACCGGGCCTTTAAAGAATACAAAATGGAGATGGAGGATGGGTTGGATGAGCAACCTGATCAATCTGTGACCGCTGAAAATGAAGAGGAAACAGCTGAAAATGAAGAGGAAGAAAAAACGGAGCAAGCTGAGGTATACTTTGCTGTGCAATTTGCTACTTCTTCTCACCTTAAGGAAGTGTCAGACTTCGAAAATGAAAAATTAACTAATGTCAAACAATATTTTCATAATGGATTGTATAAATATTATGTGGGGACTGAACGATCTTTGAATGACGCTGTTTTATTACAACATAAGTTGAATGAGGCAGGCTATGCGGATGCTTTTGTCATTGCCTTTAAAGATGGAAAGCGTATATCTGTTAGTGAAGCCTCCGAATTTATTGCTCAATAACTTGAAAATGTATGATTATGAAAAAAGAACTTAGCATAGGATTATTAGTCGTTATTAGTTTGTTGGTTTTTATCTTTGGATATAACTATCTGGAAAACAATGATGTTTTTGGTCGCGACCATGAGTATTATGCCGTGTATCGGGATGTTAAAAAGCTATCAGAGTCTAATCCTGTGCAAATGAATGGTGTAAAAGTTGGCGTGGTTAAAGAAATACAATTTCCTTTGGCCCCTGGCGACCATCGTGTGTTGGTAGTTATTAATCTGGAAAAAGATATTCCTTTGCCAAAAAATTCCATAGCGAAAATCGAAAGCGATTTGCTGGGATCGAATATGATTAATATTATAACTGGCGATGCACTGGAAAATGCCAAAATTGGTGACACCCTGCAGTCTGCTGTTGCAACAACCATACAGGAAGAGGTTGGACTGCAGATGGCTCCCGTAAAACGAAAAGCAGAAAATCTTATGCTGCAGTTGGATTCGGTGCTGGAAGTTGTCAAATATGTGTTTAATGAAGAAGCAAGGCAAAATATCTCGCAAAGCTTAAGTAACATCAAGTATACGATTGATAATCTCGAGCAAACAACATCAACGCTTGATGTTATGGTGGAACGGGAGAATACCAGGCTGGATGTGATCATTGGAAATATCGAATCCATCACAACTAACCTCGATAGAAATGAGGAAAATATCAGCCGAACTCTGAATAATCTGGGAAATATCTCTGACACCTTAGTCAAAGCAAAAATTGGCGAGACCTTTAGCAAACTGGATAAAACTGTTGAAGATTTACAGCAGGTTACTTACAATATCCAGCAGGGAAATGGTTCATTGGGAAAACTGGTTAATAATGATTCTCTTTATTATAACCTCAACTCTTCGGCTGAAAACCTGGACAAACTGGTTAAGGATATTGAAGAAAACCCCCAACGTTATTTGCATTTTTCTGTCTTTGGACGCAAAAAGGAATAATCGTTACAATGTTGTAAATTAGGTTTAATAAAAGATTTCATACCTGTTTTGAGGTCTTTCCTCTTCAAACCATTGAAAATTATTTATGATACTTTTTTCTTTGGTGATTTCTTTGGGTGGAAATAGCTTAGCGCTAACTTGATTAATGAAGGTTAATCGTTCAATGCGCTTGTCCTTTAGATAAATTGTCAGATCGCTGGAGGCAGCAAGATTGATTCCGATAAGTTTCTCCTGGTCATTTCTAACGGAATAGACTGTTTCAGCGTTGCCCTGTACTTCAACTTTATGTAGTTCTCGTTGATTAAAATACCCGATCATAATTTTTCCCTTGATTTGATTAAAATGGATGGAGTCGAGATCCATCTCGGCCATAAAGGCATTATGATACAGAAACATTTTTTTGACTTTACTTTTGGCTGTATACATCCAGATTGAATCGGAATAAAGTTGGTTCTGTCCAGACCAAAGCACGGGCTCATGGTATAATTTGATTACCGAATCGGCAACCTGGTATACCATAGAATCGCATTTTCCTTGCAGGTTAATACGGTAGAGCTTTACTTTATAATAGGCAAACAGTTGTTTGCCCTGAGGGCGCGTTGTGTCTCCGATGTATTTTAGTGTGTCTGCATGCATAAAAAGCGAATCTCCTTCATCTATTTGCACTGCCTGGGCACTATCAGTCATTAAACTATTGTTGGTTTTTTCCCAAAATAACCCTGTGTGCCCCATGATCACAATGTTTTCTATCGAGTCGATCACAGTTACATTTTGGAAAGCCTTTCCCAGTCCAAGGTTTCTGTCATAGTAGATGCTGTCTCCCTGTAGGCTGTTTCTGTTGTTTGACAAAGAAGCATTTTCGTTAAATTGAGAGATGTCATTACGGGTGTCATACCATCCATTTTCACAGTAAATTAAATTCGAATCTGAGCGAATGTACGAAGGGCCATGAAAATAAGCAATCTCAGTTGAGGTGTTGTATAGTAGCGTGTCTGAATCCATTGTGTAATCCGGGTTTGTTAAGATTACACTGTCTTTAAAAAAGAAGTTCTTGTCATCTGCGTAATAATAACCAATTTGGCTGGTTAAGCGGTTTGTGGTGTCTACAATTTTGCCGCCTCCTACATACTGACCGAAATTTTCTGATAAATTATAGTCCAGGTGGTCTGTCGTTAACGTCATATGATTGTCAACAAGTTTTACATTCTTGCGTAATTCAGCAATTTGTTCATCACCTGCATAGACCAGCTTATCGCCATAAATACTTAATGTATCGGAGGCTTCAATATGTATATTCCCCCAGGCTTTCATGCTGTTTTGTTTTTCATAGAGATAAGCACTGTCACAATACATATACATGCTGTCGTGCTCAAAAATAACATTCCCTTTCAAACGAATGACATCCGGTCCCAGCCTTTCTTTATCAAAATTCATTTCATCAGCAATAACCAATTGAATACGGGTTTTTCCCTCCCGTTGATTATTGTCTTCATCCTGTGCCATTAAGGGCAAATGGAACACTAATAGAATCGCTGCTATAAAATAAAGTAAGTTCATCTGTCTAAATTTTATTAAATAGGTACGATGTTTACCCCGTCTTTTTTTCGGGGAAGCTCGCCATGACACCGCATCTTTTAATTATACACTTTTTATTTTATTCAATCATGCGTGTGTGTGTTAAAGTTTTTGTCATGGCTCGGTTCATGTATTGTCACAAATATACAAGCTTATTAATCGTTTTCTTCCTATTAATTCAACTATTTTTTCCTTGCTAAAGTATCAAAGCACTATTTTTTTACAAAATATTCCACCAAACAGATAGTTGTATGGCTAATGATGGATTGTTGTGCTTTGTTGTGTATACCCGAATGACGCAGTTAAATGACTTCTGTTCGTGGTATATAAAATAAAATGATCAGAAGGAAGTTATATTAACAGATTTATGTTAAAAAAAAGAATTCGATAATAGAGAACGCATGATAACAGTCATTACTTTTATAGCATAAACAAAATTCATTATGACAGGAATATTATTAACAGTAAATGAGGCTGGACAGGCTGCGCAGGATACAGCACAAGCTATGGCAAATCAGGGTGGAGAAGGAGAAATTACCATGAGCCTGATGGATTTATTATGGAAGGGCGGATGGATTATGATTCCGCTGGCGATTTTATCCATTATTGCTATTTACATTTTTGTGGAGCGATATATGGCGCTTAATAAAGCTTCGAAAGAAGAAACGAATTTCATGAATAATATCCGTGATTTTATGCATGAGGGCAAAATCGATTCTGCCAAAGCCATGTGTAAAAATAACAGCTCACCGATAGCCCGAATGATAGAAAAGGGGATTGCACGGCTTGGGCGACCACTGAATGATGTCAATGCAGCCATTGAAAATGTCGGCAAACTGGAGGTGTCCAAGCTGGAAAAAAACGTTGCAATTCTGGCTACAATCGCTGGCGTTTCCCCTATGATTGGATTTTTGGGAACGGTTTCGGGGATGATTCGGGCGTTTTATAATATGTCTATGGCGGGCAATAATATCGAAATTGATGTGCTTGCTGGCGGGATTTATGAAGCTATGATTACGACTCTTGCCGGTTTGTTTGTTGGAATTATCGGTTATATCGCCTATAATATTTTGGTCGCCCGCATTGAAAAAGTGGTCTTTATATTAGAAGCCCGGACAACAGAATTTATGGATTTACTCCACGAACCGGCTTAAAAATAATTATTATGGCTATTCAAACCAGAAATAAGAGGGATGTATCTTTTAATTTTTCGTCCATGTCGGACCTGGTTTTTCTGTTGCTGATTTTCTTTGTGCTGACTTCAACATTGATTGCTCCTAATGCTATCAAGTTGCTTCTGCCATCCAGCGATAGCAAAACCATGGCGAATGCTCAGGTCGTTCAGGTGTCTATTAATTCCGACAATGAATACTTTGTCGACAGCGAAGAGGTTCCGGTTTCCCTGCAGGAATTGCGGCTGCGTTTGCAGTCAGGACTTAAAGGACAGGAGGAAGCTTCTGTTGTGGTTCGCTCCGACCAAAATGTGGGCATTCAGTATGTCGTTAATGTTATTGATATTGTGAATGATATCAATAACAAACAAAATACAATTCATAAAGTGATTTTAGCAACCCGGCCAAAATAATTTGGCTGACGATGACGTTTTATTACTATGAACCTGAAAAATTGGAATGATTATACGACCATAGGTGTTATTGGGACAGTGTTGTTCCATGGGATTATTGTTGTCCTGCTGGTTATTTTTGGGTTTACAACCCCATTACCGCTTCCTTCAGAAAAAGGCGTAATGATTAATCTGGGCGTTTCAGATCAGGGAATGGGCGATGTTCAACCCGAACAAGCTGCTCAATCGGCCTCTTCGGCTTCATCTTCTTCAGGTCAAAATGAAGAGGCTGTAACCCAAAATACCGAGGAATCAGTTGCCCTTAATCAATCCAACAGAGGACAAGACAATCCGCAAGATGCACAGAGTAATTCGCAATCATCCAATACGAATGAGCCAAACCCTGTTAATCCAAACCTGACCTACGAGCAACGTCAAAATGCTGATGGTGGAAACGAGGGTGAAACTGGGGAACCCGGTGACCAGGGAGATCCTGATGGCAATAGAAATGCCGGGAATTATGATGGAACACCCGGAGGCGGAGGTACTGAGGGAATTAGCTATTCTCTGGGGAATCGTGGCCATACCTATCTCCATAAACCACAAATTGATCCAAAAGAAACAGGAAAAGTCGTTGTAAAAATCTGGGTCGATCGCGACGGAAATGTTAAACGTGCCGAACCCGGACAACAAGGATCAACAACTACGAATACGCAACTCTATCGCGTGGCCAAAGAAGCTGCTATGCAAACGACATTTACCAGTAAATCTGATGCAGCTGAACTGCAATATGGTACCATTACTTATGTCTTTGTGGTAAGATAATATCGTAGCAAAATTCTTGCGCCCATTTCATTTCTCCCCATTATTTTCTTTTTCTTTGCATAAAAGAACATTGTATAAGCCTGATTTTGGGTTTTTATTTAAGATTAAAATATGAATTATCAGGAGACCCTGGATTTGTTGTTTTCTCAACTGCCGATGTACCAGCGCAGTGGGGCAGCTGCCTATAAAAATGACCTTTCCGTGACACTGGCTATTGATGCGTACCTTGATCATCCTCACCGCCATTATAAGAACATTCATGTCGCCGGAACAAACGGGAAAGGGTCTGTTTCTCATATGATTGCCTCGATACTGCAAGCGGCAGGATATACGACGGCGCTTTATACTTCACCGCATTATACCGATTTCCGTGAAAGAATCGCGATCAATGGTGCAATGATATCTGAAAATGATGTGATTCGCTTTACCGAGCAAACTTATCCACACCTGAAACATCTTGCCCCCTCATTTTTCGAGCTGACCTTTGGGATGGCCATGGAATATTTTCGACAACAAAATGTGGATGTTGCTATCTGGGAAACCGGGATGGGCGGAAGACTTGACTCTACGAATGTTGTTAGTCCTGAGGTGGCTGTTGTCACAAATATCTCGTATGACCACACTCGTTTTTTGGGCGATACGCTAACGGAAATTGCTCAGGAGAAGGCCGGAATTATTAAAAAGCTGGTGCCTGTGGTGATTGGGGAACGGCAGTCTGAAACAGAAAATGTCTTTATTGCAAAAGCCATAGCCCAAGGTGCACCGCTGAGCTTTGCTTCTGATGAAATTGTTTTTTCAGATTGTGATATTTCGATGACAGGAATATCAGCAGTATGGAAAGAGATACAAATCGACTTGCCACTGGCCGCATCCTATCAGCTGCAGAATTTAAAGACCTGTTTGCAGACAATAGTAAGCTTGCGAGCTAAAGGATGGCAAATAGCTGATTGCGACATCCGTGATGGGTTGCAAAATATCTATCATTACACCGGTTTTAGGGGGCGGTTTCAGATTTTGTCCAGGCACCCATTGATTATTGCTGATAGTGGTCATAACATAGCAGGGGTGGAGGCGGTTATCAAGCAAATGGGACAGATCAATGCTCCCCAAAAACATCTTGTATTGGGCATGGTTAATGATAAGGATATTCGAAGTGTGCTTTCCCTGATGCCAGTAGATGGAATCTATTATTTTGCTAAAGCAAATATTCCCCGAGGTTTGGATGCTGAGCAGCTTATGGCCTCTGCTGCGGAGTTAGGGCTCAAAGGCAAGGCTTATACATCGGTGCAACAGGCGTTTCAAAAAGCCAAACAAAATGCTGCTCCCGATGACTTGATTTTTATTGGTGGCAGCACATTTACTGTTGCCGAGGTGTTGTAAGCATGTTTACTTTTCTGTTATTCCCGAATTAATTTTTTCAACAGCAATGAGTTTATCATAATCAGCCCCTGCCGCACGGTGATATACAAAGATAGTGTAGTCGTTTTCTGTTTCATAGTGTTGTCCTTCAAATCTGCTGGCATCACCGCGATCAGCTCCGTTGGCTAAAAAAACATATTGATAGTTATAATAGCCTTGTTTTAAGTATAATGATGCCCGGTAAGCTTTAGCACGTGCATCATACTGCATCCTGGCCTTATCCTGAAACTGCCAGTCGCTAAGCTCTCCCATGATATAAATGCTTCCATCTGTTAATGGAGCAGGGTAGGGCAGCGTAAAGTGTATCCATGCGTAATCGGCTTCCAGTTCTTTTTCCCTGTTGACATCATAGGAGATGATGTACGATCTTCCGTTGATATCCTCAACAGAGACATAACTGCCATAAGGATTGATCTGATCTTTTTCGAGCTCGACATGGTTTCCAAGAGAGTCGTGATAGATGCGGTCGACTCCGGGTGTTTGATGGCGCAGGGAACGTGTATCAAAGAAGCGAAATTCATTCAGACCGCGAAACACGATTTTTCCTTCATAATTGTAATCCAGCTTATCGGGCATGATGTTTTTTGGCTTTAGGTTTTTCACCTGAGTGTCCCAGCGCTGATTTTGCATAACTTTTATGATCAGATGCCTTGATGGATCTTCTATATAGTAATTGCCAGGTTGGATGTTGAAATCTATTTCATGGTGAGTAAATTGCTTTTGAGGATCGGAGGCCTGGTTTACAATAGCATGAATGCTTACTTTGCTTTCATAGATCATAAACCGTCGTGTGAGTACCGGTTGGTCGCGTTTCCCGCTTTCGTAAACTGCAAGGATATAATTTCCTGATAAAGTTGGTGTCACCTCTCCGGCTTTTGGAAAGCGAAGTGTGTAATGCGTAAAGCCTTCCATGGTATTGAACGAAAAGGCATAGTCTTCGATTAAACCATTGTCAAATCCATCTGTGTATTCACTTATAAACAGGTCAGAAGGATTCCAGTTTGCATCGCAATGAATGATTTCGTAACGGTAGGATTTTACATCTCCATCCAAATCATCAAAAGACAGGAATAGCTTATCCGGGCTGTTCAGCTCTATAATTGGCATCGACAGCGTAAACCCTACTTTGTGTAGCTTGACAGAGCGAATATTATCCTGATAAACACGGTCGTGGTAGCGTACATAATTTTCTGAATAGAATTCTGTGATCTTTGTTTCTGCTGATGGTGTGACGGTAGTTCTCTCCATGGAAGAACATCCGGCTATTATCAGCAACACGATTAAGGTGACTTTATGAGCTATGATTTTCATTATTCTGGTTTATTTCTTTGTTTGGATCCCAAAAGTATTTTTCGACAGATTGAATTTGATCATTGACAACTGTTAACCCTTCATTCTCCAGCAACTCCTGCATTAACCCGGGATAGTCGAAATGGTGTTTGCCAGTAAGTTGTCCATTGCGATTCACCACGCGGTGAGCCGGGATATTCTCCGGCTGATCATGTGAGTGATTCATGGCCCAGCCCACCATGCGTGCTCCACTTTTCAGGCCCAAATAGTTGGCTATTTGTCCATAGCTTGTCACTCGTCCCGCCGGAATCTTTTTGACGACCTGATATACCCGCTCGAAATATGAAGCTTTTTTATTCGGACACATGAAAACTATCCTTATTCAATGAAAAGCAAAGATACTTTATTTTTTTTCCTTCTTCCAGCCACATCTTTTCGTAAAATGTCTGAAATTCTGTGACAGGGCCGGGAGTCTGTTCCTTATAAATATCCTCAGATTGTATGTGGATTTTATGTTTTCCTTCTTTGATAACTTCCAACGTATAAGTAAACAGTGTGTTATCATCTGTTTTAAGATGGATAATAGCGTTATTGTTGAGTAGTGGATGATAACGTGCTAAGAACTGAGGCGAGGTCAGCCGTTTTTTTCTTCTGCTTTTTCTCAGATGAGGGTCGGGAAAGGTAATCCAGATTTCATCAACTTCTCCATCTCCGAAATAACGCTGTATTAACTCAATTTGTGTGCGGATAAAGGCTACGTTCTTTAGGCCTTCATTGTTGGATTGTTTACAGCCTTTCCACATGCGTGCTCCTTTAATGTCCAGTCCAATAAAGTTCTTATCCGGAAATTGCCGGGCGAGATTTACGGTGTATTCACCTTTTCCGCATGCCAGCTCCAGGACCAGCGGATTATCATTGTGAAAGAAATCTTTTTTCCATTTTCCTTTGAATTCAAATCCATCCTGTTCCAATTCTTCGAAATTGCGTTGGAACATATTTTCAAAAGTTGCATTTTCAGCAAAACGTCTGAGCTTCTTCTTTCCCACGACAGATCAATTTTTTTAATGGTTTTAATGCTAATAAGCAGTTAGCCAGGCTCCGCTGTCAATTTTTTGAATTCTTCGGTATGCCTGATACGCTTGCTGCCGCTCTTCATAAAAATCGTAGACTACTCTGTGTAGGCCTTGCTGTGTTTTTCCCTGAATCGAGGCTTTTTTATATTGCCCTTGTAGTTTATTCACCATATTTTCAGCATTTTGGCGTGATCTAAAACAGCCGGCAATGATCAGGTAATCTCCTTGCCCCGCCTGTTTGTCAGTAAGTTTGCGCTCTGATTGACCAGTTGAAGCTATGGTGGAGGTTGTGTCTTTATCGGCCTTTGAGGAGCTGTCTGCTGCTGACATTTGATCAGGAAAATCCGTTTCTTCTTTTTGTGTTGACTGAAGATCATCTGGTGTACTGTTTTGATCAGAAATAGTTGTTTTCTCAGGAGCTTTGAAGTTGAACCATGACTTCCATGAATCCTGAAAGTACCATGTGGTTAAAGTAAGCACTAGAAGCAGTATGACAGGAACAATAATTCGCCCGGCCCGGTTCTTTTTGGTTTTTGTTTTTTTCTTATCCTTTTGATATTTCGAGCTTTCAGTTTTCGTCAGCCTTGTTTTTGTTTTTTCTGTATTCTTGCCTTGCTTTTGAGTGG
>JBNJHE010000034.1:14373-22962 GCA_051748205.1 Bacteroidota bacterium
TTTGAGTGGCGCTTTCCTGTTTTGTTTTGGCTGTTTCGGGTTTGGGAACTACTAATTTTGCTTTAAACCGAGGTAGTCCGTAACTATCGGTTCTGTAATTAATATTCTGATCAGTATCCAGTTGTATGCTGCCCTGATGGTCGTAGTATAAAAAACCGATATGATGTAGTTGAACCTTTTTGCCTGCCTTTAATTCTGTATACAAGGATTGAATCCATTGTTCTAATGTTTTTTTAGCTTCTTTTTTAGATGTGTTGCCTTGTTTAGCCACAAAATCAATAAAGCCGTGGTCTGTTTCTTCTTCATTATGCTCAAAATGCAATTTGACTCGTGGAGGCTCAAACTGGTGATCCCCGGGATGAATGCTGGCACCTTGGGGGACAGGAGTGATCTTTCCAAGGCCAGGCAGATGAACGGGTTCGCCCTGGAATAATTTCTTTTGTATCAAATGCTCTGGTTTCATGGTGAGCAGGTTTAGGTTGCGTGTGTAAAATTATAAATGTTTTTGGTACTTTTCCAAATCTCTCAAATCTTTTGGTGTGTCAATACTAATGCTTTCCACTTGTGTTTTTGCAGTATAAATGGGATATCCGTGTTCTATCCATCTAAGTTGTTCGAGTTGCTCAGCTTGTTCCAGCATGGTAGGGGATAATTTGACTAATTCTGTAAGAATACTGGTTTGATAGCCATAGATGCCAATATGCTTGTAAAATACTGTTGGAGTTGTTTTTTGTGGCTGTTGTCTGATGTATGGAATAGGGTGTCTGGAAAAATAAATCGCTTGTTGTTGTTTGTTGAAGATAATTTTGACAATATTGGGATTATCAACGGAATCATCATTAGTCATTTGCTTAGCCAGGGTAGCAATAGGTGCACCGTTTTCCAATAGATTGGCAATTTTTTGAATATGCTCGTGGTGAATCAAAGGTTCGTCTCCCTGAATGTTGATAACGGCATCCCAATTCTTTCCGGTTTTAGCTATAGCCGCAGCACAACGTTCGGTTCCTGAGGTGAGAGCCTGGTCTGTCATAATGCATTTGCCGCCGGCCTCTTCAACAGTTTGTTGAATGCGTATATCATCTGTTGCCACTAATACATCACTCAATATTTCCGACTGCAATACTTTTTCAAGTGTGTGCAGTATCATGGGCTTCCCCTGTATCAATGCCAGGGGTTTTCCGGGGAATCTGCTGGAGGCGTATCGTGCTGGAATTATACCTGCAATTTTCATAGTTAAAATAGACCATGGATCTGGCCCTGTACTTTTTCGATCACCTGAGAAAGGTCTTCGGGTTTATTGAAATCTTTATCATCCACATCGATGATTAGCAAGTTTCCTGCTTTATAGTGGTCGATCCACTCATCGTATCGCTTGTTAAGACTTTTAAGATAATCCAGACGGATGGAATTTTCATATTCCCGACCGCGTTTTTGAATTTGATCTACCAAAGTAGGGATTTCTGCACGCAGAAAAATGAGCAAATCCGGCGGTTGGATAAAACGATTCATTAAGTCAAACAGCGACTGATAATTATCAAAATCTCTTGTAGGCATTAAACCCATCTCATGGAGGTTAGGAGCAAAAATGTAGGCATCCTCATAAATCGTTCTGTCCTGTATGATGGTTTTCTTTTTTTCTCTGAACTCCAGTATTTGTCTGAAACGACTATTGAGAAAATAAATCTGCAGGTTAAAGGACCAGCGCTGCATGTCTTCATAAAAACTGTTTAAATAAGGATTGGTCTCCACATCTTCATAATGGGGCTCCCAGTTTAAGCGTTTCGCTAAAAGCCTTGTTAATGTTGTTTTTCCTGATCCTATGTTGCCAGCAATTGCTATGTGCATAACTTGGTTTTTTTAGCTTCTAAAATTAAAAATAAATATGAATCTATTGTATGATTTCCCTGGTCTGATTTTTTTTGTTATTCAAACGGGACTTGAAAAATCCCCTGCTTGTTGTGATAGTATAGTGTATTATTTTGTAAACGAAGGTGTTGTACAGCTGGTTCCTCAAAGGGGATAGATGTTACTTTTTCTGTTTTATAATTATATATTGTGAGCTGATTATCATATTGGTACACTACACTTTGGTTTCCCCATGTGATGGCCTGATAATCTGGTAAGGGGAGGTGTTTTTTATAGGTTGCAAATTGGTCAAATAGAAATACACGTTGGTTTGTAACCAACAGGACATCTTGATTATTTTGATGTATAAACTGAACCTTTTCATTTTCGGAAAGTGAAATGTTTCCTGATTCGTGGGTTTTGTTTAGCGTATGATTAAGCCGGATTAAGTGGGCAGCGGCATGGTCAAAAACCCATATTCCATTGTCATGAGATAGTCCTGCTGTGGAGGAAGAGGCAATATCGTGCTCAGATAAGCTGATGGGTTTAGAAGAAGGTGAAAGGTAATTGTCAAGAAAAATCAGCATGTCAAAATCTTTATAATATACCAGTATTTTCAGCGGGTTGGAAACATCCAGCCAACTGATTTCGCCTCTCATAAAATCACTGTATTCATGGATTTTTTTTCCTTTCGGGTTGTATTTGCAAATGGTATGATCTTTAAGAGTATAAAAATTACCCAAAGCGTCAGCAAAAAAATTATCGTATATCCCGGATATTAAGGGCTTTTGGCTAAAGCCCACAGAGGTGAATAAACAAAAGACAAAGACTAAAGGTAAGGATTTCATTGGTCAACCAGGGCTTTAATTTCATCAATATATACCCGGTTATTGGATAGCCTGGGCACTTTGTTTTGTCCTCCCAACTTGCCTCGCTGTTTCATCCAGCGATAAAACGTATGTTTACTGACGGAGTGAATCACCGGAGGTTGAAGTAAAATGTCATTATACCGTTTGGCTTCATAGTCTGAATTAATGGCTTTCAATGCATTATCCAGGGTTTCTCTAAAATAGTTGTAGCTTTTTGGGGGCTTTTCGAATTCGATAAGCCATTCATGTGCAGCTTTTTGGTTGTCAGAAAGGTAGACAGGGGCAGCTGTGTATTCCTGAATGATGGCATCACATTTCTGACAAGCTATTTCCAGGGCCTTTTCGGCATTTTCAACAATAAGTTCCTCGCCAAAAGCATTGATAAAATGGCGGGTGCGTCCGGTTATCTGAATACGGTAGGGATTCTTCGATGTAAAGCGGATAGTATCTCCTATCAGGTAACGCCACAATCCGGCATTGGTAGAAATAATTAAAGCATAATTGACATCTGTTTCCACTTCTTCCAGTGTCAGGGTTTTCGGACTTTCTTCTTCCAGTTGGCTTACTGGTAAAAACTCATAATAAATACCATAATCCAGCATTAGCAGCAGTTCCTCAGAATCTTTCTGATCCTGAATGCCAAAATATCCTTCGGAGGCATTGTAGTTTTCGATATAGTTCAGGTTGGAGGGGACAATTTTTTCGAATTGTTCGCGATAAGGTCCAAACTTAACGCCTCCGTGGAAGAGGGCCTCAAAGTCGGGCCAAACTTCCTGTATGTTTGATTTTCCTGTAATCTGTAATATTCGCTGCAATAATAATAAGCCCCAGGAAGGCACTCCTGCAAGATTGGTGACATTTTCCTTGCTGGTAATCTCAGCCATACGTTCAATCTTTTCCTCCCATTTGTCCATCAAGGCTACTTCCATATTGGGGGTTCGGCTAAACTCCGCCCAAAAAGGCAGGTTTTGAATGATTATGGCCGATACATCGCCTAAAAAGGAAGCATTGTTATACTCGTTGATATAATGACTGCCACCTAATCCTAACGCCTTACCTTCAAAAATCTTTGTCTCAGGGTAATTTGTGCAGTAAAAAGACAACAAATCTTTTCCTCCACGAAAATGGGTTTCTTCTATAGACTCATTACTTACCGGGATAAATTTGCTCTTGCCTGCTGTTGTTCCGGATGATTTTGCAAACCATCGAATTTCTGTGTTCCATAAAATATTCTGTTCTCCCTTTCGGATGCGATCTATATAAGGCTTTATGTCTTCATAGCTGCTGATGGGTACTCGCTCCCTGTACTGATGACGTGTTTTGATTGAAGAATAATCATATTTTTTTCCCCATTCGGTGTTACGCGCTTCCCTGACCAGGCGCTGAAACCATTCCTCCTGAACATTGTGCGGATAGCGAACAAAAAGTTCTATCTGGTGCATCCGCTTTTTCATTATCCAGGCAATTAAAGAATTAAATAAGGGCATAGTATTCGTCTTTGAAGCAAATGTCCGATTAATTTGCAAATTTAACAAGAAGAAGTAGACAAAGGATGTTTTTTTACTGTAAAACCACATTTGCGAAATTCATCCCAAAAAGCAGGGTAGGATTTGCTCACGGCTTCTCCGCTGAGTAGCGATATCTGTGGCAGATATGCCGCCAGGGGTGCAAAAGCCATGGCTATCCGGTGGTCGTTGTGCGTATCTACGGTGATGCTGTGTTGCAGCTTTTTTATTGAACTTTTGGCTATTTCGATCGTATGATTCTTGTCAATATGAATAGGATAACCTGCTTTTTTTAGTTCAGACTGCATGACAAAAAGCCGGTCGGATTCTTTATAGCGTAAATGACCAGCGCCGTGAATCTGAATAGCGCGTTTTTGAAAGAGCCCTGCGATGATTAAATATGGTGCTGTATCAGGAATGGTTGAAATGTTCAATCGTAATGGTGAAAGGTTTATGTTATTGGTCTTTAAAAGTATGACTCCTGTTTTATCCGGGATGGTTTTTACCCCAAAATGCCGGAATAATTGGACTAATTTCCGGTCTCCCTGTATGGATTTGATAGGTAATCTATTGATTGCAAGTGTGTAACCGGAAGGCATCAGGGACGTTAGCACATACCATGGTGCTGCACTACTCCAGTCTTGCTCGCAAGCAATGGTTTGCTTATCAATGGATTGTTTGGGGATGTGGATGTTTTGACCCTGTAGATGATAATCTATCTTTAACTTATCCATGATTGCCAGAGTCATTTCTACATAGGAGTGGGAAACTAAAGTGTTGGGGAGCTCCAGAATAAGGCCGGTTTGGGGGGCAAGCAACATAAGTGCTGAGAAAAACTGACTGCTAATGGTTGAGTCCATTTTTACCGGTGAAGCGGTAGCGGTTTTTTGTCCATACACTTTTAATGGAGGAAATCCATGCTTCTCCATGTATTCAATTTTGGCTCCCATCTCTCGCAGGGCTGTAACCAGAGGGCTTATGGGCCTCTGCTTCATGGCTTCACTTGCGGTTAACTGAACCGTTGCCGGCTGAAAACTGAAATATGCAGTTAAAAACCGCATGACAGTGCCGGCATTGTCGCAATTAAAAGTTAAATGCGATGACTTTGTGCTTTGATAATTCGTTAGAATATCGTTTAGCAAAGTAGTGTCATCGGCAGTGGAAAGATTATTAATGCGGATTTGATTTCCAGAGATTGCCTTAAGCATGAGTAGGCGGTTGCTTATGCTTTTAGATGCCGGAACCTCAATTTGAACCCGGGGAGTAATTTTTTCCGCTTTATGTATTTGTATTGTGCTCATTCCGGTAGGCATTAAGTGCTTCTTTAATTAATGACTCTGGCAATAGTTGGTCGAAATTGCACTGACCAGCTTTTTCTAGCAGGGAGAAATTTATTTTGTTGCCCAGGTTTTTTTTATCGTGGCTCATTATCAAGAGTAGATCTTCAATATCTTCTTCGTCAAAGGCAATCGGAGGAAATTGTGATTTTATGGTTTCTTTGATTTGCTTGTATGATTCTTCCCCAAGATTATTAATGCGATAGGACAGGTAACTTTCCGCCATTATACCTGCGGCAACAGCATGGCCATGAGTAACAGCAGCATTTTTTTGGTGTCTGAGTGTTTCCAGGGCATGACCGATGGTGTGCCCAAAATTTAAAATCTTGCGCTTGCCTTTTTCGTAAGGGTCCTGTTCAATAATTTCCGACTTGATAAGCACGGAAAAGATAATCAGGTCCTTCAGTTGATCAAAGTTTTTAAGATGGTTTTGTTTAAGGATGCTCCATAAGTCCGGATCGTTGATAAGTGCATATTTTATTATTTCAGCATAACCGGATTCGAGATCCTTTTGGGGTAGAGTATGGAGGAAAGCATCATGCAAATACACAGCGTCGGGTTGGTGAAAAGTGCCGAGAATATTTTTAACATCCTGGTAGTTGATGCCGGTTTTTGCTCCGATGGCAGCATCTATCATGCCCATCAGAGTTGTAGGAATATTTATAGAAGCTATTCCTCGTTTAAAAGTAGCGGCTACAAACCCGCCAATATCTGAAATTACACCACCGCCTAAATTAACCAACACAGAGTGGCGATCGGCATGATACTCCATTAATTTGCTCCAGATTAGTTGTGCAGTCGAAAGATTTTTATGGTGTTCTCCTGCTGGGATAGTGATTACTGGTGTGGTTTTACCCGATGGCAGATAGTTGCTTAAAAGCGGTAGGCAGTGCTTTTGGGTGTTGGTGTCGGTGAGTATGATAAACTGGCGGTTTTGATAGTCGCCACTGTCAAAAAGAGTTTTGAAAACTGATAGTGAGTCCTGTCCGGCTATGATGTGGTGATCCAGTAATTTTATTTGTTTGTACATGAATAAAAACAATTAATTTTGAACAAAATTAATGTTTTCTTGCTGATTCTTTCAAAAAGAAACAAACAGTAAGAAACAGAATACAGAGTTGGATTGTTTTGTAAACAAAATGTGTAAAAGGTAGAATTATGTTAGATTTTAATAACACCGAGGTTGCATTTAAAAGTAAATCCAATGCGGATTTGAACAGAGCATTTGTTTTATTTAAGACAATATCCAGTCCTGCTGTGGTTTCGATTGCTAAAGTGATGACGCAGGTTGCCCTGTCAGCACGGATACCTGTTGGCTGGGCGGTTAAGCCTACACTATATAAACAGTTTGTCGGCGGGGAGAGTATAGAAAAATGTCAGCCTGTAGTTCAACAGCTTGGAGAGCATAAGGTAAAATCTATATTGGATTATTCTGTGGAAGGTACCGATAAACCGGAAGCGATGCAGCAAGCTTTGGATGAAACCATCCGCTCAATAAAGCATGCTGGCAGTCAGGAGTATATCCCTTTTGCCGTCTTTAAACCAACAGCTTTTGGGGATTCAATGATGCTGCAAAAAGCTTCTGAAGAAGCATTGATGTCAGAAAGAGATGAAAAGCTAAAAGAAGAGTTTTTTCACCGGATTGATATCCTTTGTAAGACAGCTTTTGAAGAGCAGGTTCCGATCTTGATTGATGCCGAGGATTATGCTTATCAAAATCAAATTGACAAGGTTGTGGATGCTATGATGGAGAAGTATAACCAAAAGCAGGCCATTGTTTTTAATACGCTTCAAATGTATCGTGTAGACAGGCTTCAAATGTTAAAGACAGCTGTTCAAAGGGCCAGGGATAAAGAATATTACTATGGGGTAAAATTTGTCCGGGGTGCATATATGGAAAAGGAAAGGGAAAGGGCTGAGCGCATGGGTTACCCGGATCCGGTCCAACCCTCAAAAGAAGCTACTGATCGTGATTATAATGCAGCTCTTCAATTTTCTGTTGAAAACCTGGATATCGTAACGGTTTTTAATGGGACACATAATGAATATAGCTCTAAGTATCTAACACAATTGATGGAGGAACACCAGATTGCAAAAGATGACCCGAGAGTTTGGTTCTCACAACTTTATGGAATGAGTGATCATATTAGTTTTAATCTGGCTGAGGCTGGATATAATGTAGCGAAATATGTGCCTTATGGCCCGGTAAAGCATGTGTTGCCTTATTTGCTCCGGCGGGCTGAAGAGAATACTTCGGTTAAAGGACAATCGGGAAGAGAGCTTAGCTTAATTTCGCAAGAGAGAAAGCGACGTAAGCAGTCCCATTAGTGCCAGTATAATATGTTAATTTACTGATATTTATTACTTTGTTAATATTAAATTAAAAAACGTAACATTAAATTCTTTTTGTGAGAATTATTTCTATTTTTGCGGCGGTAGAAATTTTATTAACTTAATACATTATTATGAATCGGAAAGTATTATTTAGTTTATTAATGACTTTAGCGGTTGCTTTCGTATTTGTTAGTTGTGGTAAAGATGATGACGATGATTCGAATCTGACGCCAAAACAGAAAGCAGTAAAAGATTATGAAGATAATTATCTGGGGTCAGCAGTAAGTGATCCGGGCTGGACCGGAAGCGTCAATGGGTGTAATGCCGGGAGCGTTAGCCAGGAGTCTCATGATAAGGTGGTACAGCGGATTAACTATTTTCGTCGTATTTGTGGCGTATCAGATAATGTTACATTAAATAGTTCACAAAATGACATGTGTCAGGAGTGTGCTTTAATCATGAAAGCGAACAATAATCTGAGCCATTATCCACCTTCGAGCTGGCAATGCTGGACTCAGGCTGGTTATGATGCAGCAGGTGCTTCGAATATTGCCTGGAGCTCTCAGCCGGGACAAATGCATTCGAGCTATGCTGTAACCGGATATATCGAAGATCCGGGTGCAAATAATAAGTCAGTAGGGCACAGGGCAGCTCTGTTGTTGCCTGGACTTAAAAAGGTGGGCCACGGATCTACGGATC
>JBNJHE010000035.1:0-22650 GCA_051748205.1 Bacteroidota bacterium
TGTTGTTTTTTTCTCTCAGTCTATTAATCGCTTAGTCTCTTAGTTCGCTTAAGTCGCTTCGTTCGCACTATCGCCTCATCGCTTCATGCTCGGTTCAACACTAATCCTATTCCGAAAACACCCACATCCCCAATCAGTGTCCAAAGGCGTACGGTAATGGATAGCGAAGTAGCCAGAGCCAGGTCGAAACCGGCAGACTGAAGCCAAACAATCAGGATACCTTCACGAACCCCAAGACCGCCCGGGGCTATAACGGCCAGTATTCCCAGTGTAACTGCCAACGGAAAACCCGCAGCAATAGCAGCAGAAGGAGCATATCCCAACACAGCCCACAGCAATAGATAAAATCCCGCCATGCGAACCAACCAGTCAATAAAATACCAGTGAAGATATGGTTTGACTTCCTGCAGATTGATAAAGGGCAGATTGATTTCTTTTTTGAAGCGCTTTTCGAACAAATCTTTGATCATATTGTGAAGAGGCTTCAGAAATAATACCAGGCTCAGCAAAACCCAGCCGGCAACCAGGGCTAATATCCATCCTGCCGGAACACGGATGAAGATAATCCCGGCTAACGCCAGTAAAATTCCCGACCAAATGGTAATGAACTGCACGACCAATGAAATACCCGAGGCCTTGCGGGTGCTGATATTATAATGATTTGAGATATATCCTGCACGCCCCAGGATCACCCAAAGCTTTCCCGGGATATATTTCCCCAGTTCGGCCAGGCCCGTAGAAGCAATGCTGGCACGCAAGCTCACATCCAGGCCTTTGGCTTTCAAGCCCACCTGCCATACTTTGCTCTTAGTCAGATATCCACCTAATAACACAACGATCGATAATCCTAACAACCCAACATTATTAATCGTAGGGACATGCAAAAAGTCAGCTGTCCAAAGATACCATATCAGAAAAGCCACAGACAGATATACCAGATATTTCAGCCATTTTTGCATATCAAAGCGTATAATTGTATTGGTTTAGCAATTCTTGAGCGTTTTGTTTCAGATATTCAATGTGTTTCACCTCCACCGGATATTTATCAGCCCGCTGTTTCCTGGATTGATTTGCCGTTTGTCTCAGCCAGTATTTTTGCTGATTATCGGTGAGCCCGGGACATTGCAAAAATTCCCTGATTCGATTCAGTGTCTCTGTTCCGGTGTCGATATTGCTGCTGAACAAATCCTCAAAACGGATTAACAAATAAGGATACTTTTCCTGATAATTATTAATTACCCTGTTGACATAAATCCAGCGTGCCGCTAAAATCATAACCGGATCTCCGGAATTGCGGATTTCAGGCTCCAGAAATTCCAGCCAGCCCGGAATATTGCGGGCCGTAAATCCTTTGATGCCACTCCAAAAGCCTTTATTCAAATGAGAACGAATGTATGAAAGCGGTTCTCGAACCAGGTGAATCACAGATAGTTCAGGAGCCACTCTCTCGATCGCCGGAATAGTGCCAAACATAAAGTTGCTGGACTCCACATAACGCGAAAAATCCGTGCGTTGTATGACTTTCTTCCGGCATTTTAAATATTGTCTTGCAATAAATTCTGATGAAAGTTGATTGTTCTGATAGAAGTTGGAATACCACTTAAACCTTCGGGATGGTTTGGGCTCGTGCAAACACAAAATATCATGACAGCTTTCGGTAAGGTAGCTGCTAAAAAACTGTGTTCCGGTTCTGCCTGTAGACAAGATAAATGTTATGGGTATTTCGATCTTATTTGTCATGGCGATTTTTCAGATGGAAAAGGATTTCTTCCTGATTATGACGCATACGCGCAAACATATCCAAAATAAAGCCTAATAACAAGGATATACCGGAAATCAACACTGCAGATCCTCCTGCAAAGCCCAGCCATTTATAAGGCGTAAAACTTCCGGTCGCCACTTTGTGGTAAAACATTATGCCGAGCAATATAAGGCCGATTAGCAAAAACACTCCGGCAACAAAGCCAAAAAGCTTAAACGGTTTATAGTCACGGAAGGTCTTCAGTATGATTTTTGACGTTTGATAGGCATAGCGCAACAGATTGGACGCCACCCGGGATTTCCCTTTGGCGCGCTGACCAAGCACCTCTACAGGCACTTCCATAATATCAACATCTTTAAAAGCCAGATCAATAAAGGTTTCCTGGGTATAGGTGAAGCTGCCAAATAAATTCATCCGGTACAGGACTTCCTTTTTATAGGCCCTGAATCCGCAACTGACATCATAAAACTTTTGACCGGTAAGCCAGCTGATAAGTCCGGCCATACGATAATTGCCCCATTTTTTCATTCGTGGCATCACAGGGATATAATCCTGATGTATAAATCTCGACGCTGTAACAAAATCTGCTTTTTCTGCAATAATCGGATCCAGCAAGCGATGGATATCTTCAGCTTTGAACTGCCCGTCAGCATCCATATTTACCATAATATCCAAATCCTTGTCCAGCATGTTTTTGACTCCGGTTTTAAACGTAGCGCCAACACCCTTGTTCGACTTATGCGAAACTACCTGCACCCCGTTCCCCTGAGCAATTTCTACCGTCCTGTCAACAGATCCGTCATTAACTACAAGTATATGATCCACATAATCCGGAATGCTTTTCAGCACAGCCCCAATATTTTCAGCCTCATTAAAAGCCGGTATCAGCAAGCCAATTTTAAAATTTTTATACATAAAGTTCTTCTTTCAAGCCTTTTTAGCGCTCCAAAGTTATGCAAAAATGTGAAAGCAGAACATACATGTTAGTTCACTCACCCCGGGATCATTTCAACCACCCCCACGCCTCCTGCCCATTTTATGCCAATGGAAAAGAAAACAATTTCCGCTTACAGAATAAAAGCTTTGCTACAGGCCTAAACCCAAAACCATCGCCTATAAAAGGGTATAGGAGGGGCTGGGGGCTAGTTATTATTACAAGGCCGTGATAGTTAAGCAAGCTTAGCGAACCATAATCTTCTGCCTTACTATATGATTTTCGCCAACAATTTCCATCAAATAAAGCCCCTGACTTAACCGACTGGTATTAAAGCTAGTTGTTTGATTCGGATTGTTATGCTGCTGGATTGTCTTACCGGCAATATCAACTAATTTCAGTTGTCTTATATGTTGTGGATTATCCAGTTCAACATACAACAGATCCGTTACAGGATTTGGATAGACCTTAAAGCTCATCTCTTCATTGTTTTCCACACCAGTGCTGCCAACTGTAATCAAATCTGTCTTGGTTTCAGTACTGGACCCGGCGGAATTACTTACCGTTAATGTAACAGTATAAACACCCGGGTCTGTATAAGAATGAGAAGGATACATCGTAGAGGCCGTGTTCCCATCCCCAAAATCCCAGGCATAAGTATCCACTATTCCATTAGACTGATCAATAAACTGTATTGTCTGACCATCAACAACAGAGGTATTGGAAACCGAAAAATCAGCAACAGGAGCTGCCTGATAAATCTGAATATAATCTATTTTGACTATGCTATCGGTCCCGTAACTGTTTGTTGCAACCAACTTCACGCTATAGTCCCCGGCTGATTGATATTGATGGGTTGGATTTTGAGAAGAGGACGAATACCCATCACCAAAGTCCCAGTTCCAGTTATATGGTTGGTTTGTAGAAAGATCATAAAATTTTGCATTGGTACCGGCAGCAACGGCAACAGTATCCGCTTCAAAGTCAGCAGATGGTATTGGCGCCGGAAGGATAACTATATTCTTGCTGGCAGTATCCGATCCGGAGTTGTTTGACGCTGTTAGATGAACTGTATACACTCCTGCTGTAGAATAAATATGTGTGGCTCCGGACGTAGTAGCATAGGTGTTATCACCAAAATCCCAGGTGGTGGATGTTGGATTTCCACCGGACGCGTTTGTAAAGGATATCTGATCCGAGACATAAGCTGTATCTTGCGAAGCATAAATATTTGCATTAATACTGGAAGAAGGCTGAACCGTAATATAGGATGATTTGACCAGGGAATCCGATCCATGGTTATTGCTAACGATCAGTTTCACATTATAGGTCCCGGCAGCAGTATATGTATGCACAGGATATTGTTGGTTGGAGGTATCCCCATCGCCAAAGTCCCAATACCAGTCTGTCGGAACATAATCGCTAAAATCGGTAAAAAAGACCTTGCCTCCCGGGCTTAGGGTAGTCATATTCGCTGTAAAATCAGCCACTGGTGTTGTTTGGGGCGGTATCACATCAAAAACTGCCTGCTGGTCGTTGGTATAATTTCCGGTTCCACCACCCGTTCCTGTGCCGCCAGGCACGATATTGTTCAGATAGCAATAGCTGTTATACATTCCACCCCATCCCCAGTTAAAATGGAAATGGTTGTTGGAAGAACCCTGATAGCCATCACAGACAAAAGCATGAACACCCCCTGCATAAAGAACTGGACTTAAGCTATCCAGATTGCCACGCAAGCGGTTCTCCCAGGCAGCAAAAGTATTTTGGCTTTTAACATCCCATTCGGCATCAGGATAGCCAAAATGATTTTGCAAGGCTGTTTCAGCAGTAGGAGTATGACTATAATGACCAAAAATTGCACCCGAACCATTTGCCGTATAATTCATGTTCACAGCAACACCGGCATGATAGGATATTTTAGCCACTTCAGCATTATGGCCTGTCAGCTGATTTGGCATATTATCCCAATGATAAATAGCATTACCAAAATCGACACTGAGCTGCCCATAATTGCTGTTGAATGTCTCTGTTCCATTGCCATGCGAAGGATAACCATTGTATTTCATCACTATCCCCATAGCAGTAGCTACACAGCCAACCGGCACATGGTTACATAAACCTGATCCGGCGTTGTTATCGGAGGGACACATCGCATTAAAATAACAACCCTGATCCCAGGCAATACTGTCTGTTAAGGGTGACTGACTTTTTATCTGGCTTTGCATAACTCCATAAAAGTATGAACTCCACGCTTCTTCAGTATGCGGAAAAGGCTCTATGGAATGATCAATAGCATAAGCAATCTGCGCTTTGTAACCCTCAATAAAATATTCCAGGCCATCCGGCATGTTTTCATCATTCGGATTATAATGCCCTTTGAAGGCATAATTCAGAACCGGAAAAGCCAGATCGTCCGCCGAGACTAACACATAACCCTGATTCCCCTTGCGATTAAATACATAGATCAATGCTTCTCCCTGTTGTTCGATCACAGCAGGACGCTCAAACTCTACCTGCTCTGGGTTCATCAAGACATTGCCTGTCTCTTCCGCATTATAATGATGGTAGTAAAAATTCCTGGCTACTTGCTCCGCAGTTTCTACCGGAACAAATGCAGCAAATAAGGTGGTAGTGACAAAAAAATAAAGACCGAGAAAAATAAAAAATCTCTTGTGTTGCTTTAACATAAAGGTGAAGTTGTTTTTATTACTGATTTTAAAAACGCAAATATATGCGTAAAATTTTTCCAGCCATATAATTTTCGACATAATATCTGGAATTAACCCGGGAAAAATCTTATCTTTGCCCGGCTTTTTATCTGATAAAAAGGAGAGTATCAATGGCAGGAAACAGAAACAAAATTTATTTTCAATCCTGACAAATGAATATTAGATTTGCACATTATTTTAAATCTTTGAAACATGGCAATAATTGGAAAAATCAGAAGCTACTCAGGACTACTGGTCATAGTAATTGGCGTTGCCCTGGCTGCTTTTGTGTTAGGAGACTTATTTAAAAATTCCGGAAGAAGAAGTATGCCACCGCTGGCAGAAATCGAAGGGGAGGAAATCACCAACCAGGAGTTTCAAAAACATCTGGAAGATTTCAAAGAGCGTTATCGGCAGCAGCTACAAAAACAAAACTTATCTACTGAAGAGAATTTTCAAGCCATGCAGTCTGCCTGGGAAAACATGCTGATGGAAAATATTATGCGAGAACAGTATGATGAGCTTGGCCTGGCTGTTAAACATGATCCCCGACGCAAGGCTTCGATCAGCAGTGCTGAGCTAAATTATCTGCTGACGAGCGATAATCCTCATGAATTTATTCGACAGATAGGTGCTTTCCAGGATCAACAAACCGGACAGGTTAACCCGGCTTTGGTACAACAGTTTATCAGCATGCTGGACCAACAGGACCAGGAAACCCAAAGGCAATGGATTGAGCTGGAAAAGCAAATCAAGGAAAGTCAATTACGAAATAAATATTATTCCCTGATAGAAAAAGGCTATTACCTGCCAAACAAACTGGCTGAAGTTCATCATCACGCACAGTCCGACCGCTCAGAAGTTATGGTAGCAGGCTTATTGTATCGCTCTATCCCTGATACGGCTATCACCATTACAGATGAAGACTATCAGGAATATTATGATGAACATAAAAACGAGCTTAAGGTTGATCAACCCTCAGCCACAATTACCTATGTTAAGTTTGACGTCAACCCGTCGAATCGCGACTACCAAATAATTCAAACAGAAGCACAGAATTATTTCAGAGAGCTCAAAAATGCTGAAAAAGAAGATGTCTCCACCATAATTGGAACCTTACCTGCAAACGATTACGACAGCACCTATTATAAACAGGGAGAGCTGGAAACCCGTATAGATACTGCTTTATTCGATGCTGAGCCTGGAACTATGGTCAGCATCTATCAACAAGACGGAGCTTTTCATACTGCACGGCTAATGGAAATGGATACACGCCCCGACTCAATGAGAGCCAGCCACATTCTGGTCCGCTATGGACAGGATCAGGAAGGAAATATGATTCGCACTCCTGAAGAAGCAGAAAACAAAACCGACAGCCTCCTGGAGCTTATTCAGGATAACCCTCAACAGTTTGAAACTATTGCACAGACTGAATCTGATGACCCCCAAACAGGAGAAAAAGGTGGAGATACCGATTGGTTTCCGGATGGCAGAATGGTTTACCCCTTTAACCAGGGCGTAATGGATCATGAGGTGGGTGATATCTTTAAAGTAGAAACACGCTTTGGATATCACATTATTAAAGTAACCGGCAAAACCGAACCCATCAAAAAAATGCGGGTAGCCACACTAACTATCCCGATAGAGCCAACTCAGGAAACCTATGATAGCGTCTGGGCTATTGCAAGTGAGTTCTTAGCCAACAACCAGAGCGTAGAAAATTTTAAAGAGTCAGTGTCCGAACAAAATTTAGAAACACGCGAACGCACTATTAACCCAATGACCGGAACAATTCCGGGTATCGGATCTGCGCGGGCGATTGCTCGATGGGTCTTTGATGAAAAAACCAAACCCAATACAGTGGCTGAAAATATCTTTGAAGGGGACGAGTCATACGTTGCTGTTATGCTCGAAGAAAAGTTAGAAGCCGGAATCCCTCCTTTGGATAATGTCAAAGACCGCATTAAAACACTGGTTGCACGTGAGGTAAAAGCTCGTGTTTTATCCGAAAAATTTAACCGGGCCATGCAAAATGAAAACAATATGATAACGATTGCACGTCAGGTCGAAACTGAATTAGATACCTTTCCAAACATCACTTTTGCCTCACCCAATATTCCAAAGTTTGGTCCTGAACCCAAACTCGTTGGATTAATCAGCAAGACAAAAGAAAACACGATTACAGGCCCTGTAAAAGGTCAAATGGGTGTGTATATTTTTAATGTGATCAATCATTTCAAAGCACCCGAAGTAGATAATTACGCTCGTGTACGTCAGCAAAAACAAAACGAATTCAATCAGGTTGTTCGTGGCAATGGTGGCATGGGTGGTGTCTTTAATGCGTTAAAAGATATCACGGATATTGAGGATAACAGAATCATGTATTATTAACTATTTTGACAAAGTTGCCTTAACTGTGCTAAAGCTATAGATCGTTTTAGCACAGTTTTTTTATATCAATTCCTGATGATAGCGGTCCAGTTTGATAAAGATAAACAGCAAAACTGTAAACCCCCATAATGATGAGCCCCCATAGCTAATGAAAGGAAGCGGAATGCCAATAACAGGGACCAGCCCTATCGTCATTCCAATGTTGACAACAAAGTGAAACAATAATATGGAAGCCACGCCATAGCCGTATATCCTGCTAAAAGCCGACCGCTGCCGCTCGGCCAGGTTAATAATACGAAACAACAATAGCACATACAAGCCGATAATCACTATACTGCCCAAAAAGCCCCACTCCTCGCCTATAGTACAAAAGATAAAGTCGGTACTTTGCTCTGGAACAAAATTGAATTTAGTCTGTGTCCCTTCTAAAAAGCCTTTGCCTACAAGGCCTCCGGAGCCAATAGCAATCTTCGATTGTATGACGTTGTATTCGCTTCCGTGAGGATCATTTTCCTTGCCCAGCAATACATTTATCCGCGTTCGTTGGTGCTGTTCCAGAATATTTTCAAATACATAATTGGTACTGTAAACAGCTCCCATCCCTATCAGCATAAGCAAGAAAACAACCACCAGGGTTTTCCGCTTTTTTCGTATATAAATCATCACAGAAAGCCCGATTACGCCAAGCCCAATAATCACATAAAAATAGTCTACAAGCAAAGTAAGGACAAACAAGATAACCAAAAACAGCCCTAGGATAAATACACGTTCCGATAATCCTTCCCGGTAAAAGACAATAAAAAAAGAAGCATACACCAAAGCGGAGCCGGTATCGTTTTGCAAGAGGATCAAAAATGCAGGCAGCAGCAGTATAGCAAACAATTTCCATTGGGATTTGAAATCGCTCAGCTCAGTATTAAAATGGCTTAAAAAGCGTGCCAGAGCCAAACTGGTAGCAAACTTGGCAAACTCTGTGGGTTGTATCCGGATACTCCCGATTTCAAACCACGAACGAGAGCCGGCCACCTCCTGCCCCACCAACAAAACCGCAATCAGCAAAAGGATAGTCACCCCATAAATCAGATAACTAAAACTGGTAAAAACCCTGACATCAAGCATCATCACAATAAATGCCAGCAAAATGGCTGTAATAATCCAAATCAGTTGTTTTCCATAGCGCTGACTAAAATCGGTGATGCTCTGATAGCTCTCATCATATACCGCGGAATAGATATTTATCCAGCCAATAAACACCAGCAGCAAATACACAATCACCAGCACCCAGTCAACGCCGGTTTGTTTCCTCATGTTTGTTTCAATCAGTGCCATGGATAAAATCAGCGTTTAAAATCCGTTCTTCTTTATATTCATTGGAGATTTCTCCTTTAAGGTATTTTTCTATCATAAGGCTGGCAATAGGTGCAGCCCAGGTACCGCCAAAACCGGAGTTTTCCACATAAACAGAAATTGCAATTTTAGGATTCTCGCGTGGGGCAAAGGCGATAAAGACCGAATGGTCTTCGCCATGAGGATTTTCGGCTGTTCCTGTTTTGCCACACACGGCTATACTGTCTATCCTTGCCAGGCGGGCAGTACCTCCCGGTTCATCCACAACACCCTGCATGGCATCTGCCACAAGTTCAAAATAATCCCTGTCTATACCCGTATCGTGTGGCTCCAGATTATCTTTTACCTCTTCTGTTCCAATTTGTTTCACCAGATGTGGTTCAATATAGTATCCCCTGTTGGCAATTATTGCCGCCAGGTTGGCCATCTGAAGCGGAATAACTTCTACTTCGCCCTGTCCGATACTTAACGAATAGATCGTACTAAAAGCCCAACGATTTTTCCCATACCAAACATCATAAAAGTCTACACTGGGCACATAACCCGGCTTAACATTCTGCAAGTCCAAACCAATCGGTTTGCCAAGCCCAAACTTCAGCACCTCTTTATGCCACTGTCTCAAACCAATCCGGCTATCTGTAAAAACCGAGTTGGTGTGTCCCTGCTGAATAATCCGTTTAAACACCCGATAAAAATAAGGATTGCACGAATACTTAAGGCCATCTCTGACACTGTTTGCCGGAGGGTGATTATGACAACCCACCAAAGCTTTATTACAGGGAAAGCCGGTTGATGGCTCTATCACATCCAGATCCAACCCAACTAGAGCCTGAACAATCTTAAAGATGGAACCCGGTGGATAGGAAGCCATTAACGCGCGGTTGAATAATGGTCGCACACTGTCCTTTTGTAATCGGTTGTAATTTTCAGACCGTATCCGACCAACCAAAAGATTAGGATCATATGTAGGCGAACTCACTATCGCCAGCACTTCGCCTGTTGAAGGCTCGATGGCTACAACACTGCCAACTTTATTCTTCATCAGCTCTTCCCCGTAGCGCTGTAATTCTAAGTCCAGCGTAGAATGTATATCTTTGCCTGCCACAGCAGCAGTGTCAAAACGACCATCCATATAACTCCCCATCTCTACATTATGAACATCCACCAGGAGCTTCTGCACCCCCTTTTCCCCTCGTAACTCTTTCTCATACCGCTTTTCCAGTCCACTCTTGCCAATATAATCGCCAGAAACATAATAACGATCCGAATCTATCTCCTGTTGATTCACCTCGCCGATAAATCCCAACGCATGAGCTGCAACAGGCCACGGATAACTCCTCAATGTTCTGGGACGCATATAAAAACCGGCATATTTATATAACCTTTCCTGAATAAAACCAGCATCCTGCTTGCTAATCTGCTTCATCAGCAGTGATGGCTTTAATAAAGAATAATGACGAATCGCTTTGATCTTCTCACGAAAATCCTCAGGCGGCATCCCGATCAGCTCGCAGAAACCCAAAGTGTCTTTTAATTTAGTCTGAGCCGGAATCACCATCAAGTCATATACAGCTTCATTATACACTAAAAAATCTCCGTTGCGGTCATAAATCAAACCACGACTGGGGTAAATGGTAACATCACGGCGCGAATTATTGCTTGCCGATGCTTTATAGCTGCTGTCAAAAAGCTGCAACCAGGAAAGACGCACAACAAAAATAACTGCCACAATAACAATAATTGCTAACAAAATCACCCGGCGGTTGGCATAAGCTTTTGATGTTTGCATGATTCTCGGATTTGTCGGGATGAACCAACAATAATTAATGGTCAGAATGAATTTAGTACTATTCGTGGCGTTGTCACCGTATTGCTATGATTTAAAGCCCGGTCAACAATAAAAATTTCAAAACGAACGGTATCACTGGGAATAAAAACATCCATAGAAAAAATATCAATCTCCATATCTATTTCTCCCTCTATGCTTTCTCCTTCCTGGACATTTTCCAGTAGCGGTATGCGTCCGTGAAACGGAATATTGGTTTGCACTGTATCGTATTGTCCGTTCTTCCTTTCAAAGATATACAGGAAGAAATTATAGAAATAATTGCTGTCGTATGGCGACAGTGTGTCCGAAGAAGCTAAGCCGATATCACCATCCCCATCCGTAAAGCTCAAAGTAATAATCCCTGTTGAATCGTTATTGATTTTTTGGAAACGCTCAAATTTGATTCTGGGTGTATCAGGATAATCAGGGTCCTCTGTACAGGAATACAACAGCAATAAGCCGCTAAACAGTATTACGATAAAAAATATTAGTTTGTTCATCTGTTAATAATTTTGGTTTAAGTGGTCAGATGTTTTCCCTGTCATTAATACAGGAGAATTCGTCATAATAAATCAAATTCCCGCCATATAGTTTTCAATTTCATTATCCTCATGCCGGTGTGTTCCGCCTAAGGCGGATCATGCCTGGTTTATAAAACAAAACGCTTTAAGCTGCTGCATATTTTACAAAACCTCCAGCATCCGGCTGGTTAGACTGCTGGCGCCAATACGAAACAGTTTTTTGGTCAGCCATTGGCTCCCAAGATGACCAAATAATACCCGCACATAATTTCTTGCCAGCTCGGGATCGGAAATACCGCCAGCAGGTTTTATGCCCACTTTAATTCCCTTTTGATGATAATACGTTTTAATAACATCAAGCATCACCAGGAAACTCTCCAAGGTCGCTGCTGGTTTCATCTTACCTGTAGAGGTTTTGATAAAGTCAGCGCCACCCTGGATAGCAATTTCTGACGCCTTGGAAATCAAAGTAAAATCTTGAAGCTCACCGGTCTCCAAAATCACTTTCAGCCTATGGCTTCCTATTGTTTTTTTTATCTCTTTGACTTCCTGAAGCACAAAATCATAATCTCCGGCCAGCATCCGTCCACGGGATATCACCATATCGATTTCCGTAGCACCGTCCTTAACCGCCTGCCGGGCCTCGGCTACCCGGATGCTTAAAGGACTTTGGCCCGAAGGAAATGCGCCGGCCACACTTGCTATCTCAATATCTGCTGTTTGCAAACTACTCCTTGCAATGGAAGCAAAATTAGGATACACGCATACACTCGCTACCGTACTGCCGTCAACAGTTCTCGCCCTGATGTCTTCCGCCTGCCTGCATAATTGTTCTATCGTTTCATCATTGTCGGTGCCCGATAAGCTTGTATGATCAATGCAGTTCAATATAAAATGATCCAACGCACTAACGGTAGTAAATGGAAGATCGATAGCCTGATATTCAGATATCTTTTGCTTGATACTGCTGGCCTCCATTGTTCTACATAAAAAGTTCATCTATTTATAATTTTTATTATTATCATCCGCGTGTGTGTGCCGCCTAAGGCGTATCATGGCTCGGTTCTTCTTTCGTCCTTTCGTCCTGTTTGCATTGTTCAAAGATAACGTATTCTCATCAAATAATAAATCTGTCTTCAGGATTACATACATGAGTACAGTCCAAAAAGCCTTAAGCCCCCTAAATCCCCAAAAGGGGACTTATTCAAACTGCTGATTTTTAGCGGTCTCCCTTTAGTGCTTAGGGGCAAAAACGATAAAAATCAACAGTTTGAAGGCTTTTTAAACCGGCCTCATACATTATTTCTTTATTTTAGCCATTAAAATAAACCTTCTGACATCTAAACCAACAAAAAAATTTGGGCTATGCATTTAAGAATATTTCTTTCAATTATTGGGTTAGCATCATTTTTATTCCTTTCGGCTCAGCAAGACACGACAGAATCAGAAATAAAAAAAGGCTGGAATGTGGGTATCCTTCCTGTTGTCAGTTTCGATTCCGATTTAGGATTCAAATATGGTGGGCTGACCAACATATACGATTATGGAGACGGTTCGTTATATCCCGAATACAAGCATTCGATATATCTGGAAATTTCAAGAACAACCAAAGGCAGTGGTATCAATCAGTTATTTTATGACTCTAAAAAATTATTTTCCGGCCGCGAGATAAGAGTAACAGCTGATATCAGCTACCTCACCGAGAAAGCCCTCGATTTTTATGGATTCAATGGATATGAATCCGTTTATGACCCTGATATGGAAAACAAGAACAGCAGCACTCGCATGTTTTATCGCCTGGAGCGTCAGCTGCTTCGCACCACGCTGGATGTGCAATTCCCCATCAACAAAAAATTCCGTGCTCTGCTGGGAGCAGGACATTTCAATGTGGCTGTCGATGATGTAGACATTAATGCACTAAACAAAGATTTAGAAGCATCACGACAACTATCAGACACATCCTTATATCAGCATTATATCGATAAAGGATGGATTGATGCCCGGGAAAAAGATGGAGGGACCGTGAATTATTTTAAAGGCGGACTTATTTATGACACGCGCGACAATGAGCCCAATCCGATGAACGGGATGTTTACAGAAGCCATACTTTTTGCAGCCCCTTCCTGGTTTGGAACCAAAGAGCACCCATACACCAAGCTGGCACTAACACATCGTCAGTATTTTACACTTGTCCCCAAAAAATTGTCATTGGTCTACCGGATCAATTATCAAAGTACGATTGCCGGGAAAGCTCCATTTTATATGGAATCGCCCATGATATTGTCCTTCAGTCCTAATGTATCCAATGAGGCCCTGGGAGGAGCAAAAACGTTGAGAGGAGTATTACGGCAACGCATCGTTGGAGAAGGCTATGTCTTTGCCAATTTCGAAACACGCTGGAAGTTTGTAAGGTTCCGCCTTATCAATCAAAATTTTTATCTGGCACTCAGTGGCTTTTATGATGTCGGCCAAACCACCAGGAAGCGTGAGACCGGAAATGCAGATGAAAGCATCTACCTATCAGAAGACAAAGAATCGCTGCATCATAGTTTGGGAGCCGGTTTTCATGCAGCCATGAATGAGAACTTTATCCTTGCCGTTGACTATGGCAGAGCGTTGGATAAACGCGATGGAAAACAGGGAATTTATTTTGGCATGAACTGGCTATTTTAACGACCTGCTTCATCTTCTCTCTCCATACGCACCTGATCAATACGTGTTTCACTGGCTTTTAATATAGAAAATTTATAGGGGCCAATTTGTATCTCCGAGCCCGTCTCCGGGATGTTCTCATAATGTTTCAGGATATAGCCGGCCAGGGTTTCATATTCCTCCGACTTCGGCAAGTCAAAATGATATTTTTCATTTAATGCATCGATCTCAAGGCGTCCGGAAAAAATATACTGCTGCTCTCCTGTTTGCTTTTCAATAAGTTCATCCATATCAAATTCATCATTAATTTCTCCAAAGATCTCTTCGATGACATCCTCCAGGGTAAGCATTCCGGAAGTCCCGCCAAACTCATCCACAACCACAGCAATACTTTTTTGTTCTTTGATCAGCCTGGACAACAGCTGGCTGGCAAGCATGGTTCCCGGCACAAACAGTATAGGTTTTAAAATAGATTCTATGGTGTTGGGTCGGCTAAATAGATCGTAAGCATGAGTATACCCGATGATATTATCAATAGTATCTTTGTATATAATGATTTTGGAGTGACCACTGTCAGCATAGGTGCGCTCCAGCTTACTAATGGAAGCCCGCTCTTCCAGCGCAACAATTTCCGTACGGGGAATCATACATTCACGCAAGCGCACGGTCTTAAACTCGATGGCATTATGAAGCATCTGCATCTCTGGCTCCAGCTCTTCTTCCTCCCCCTTATCATCAGCATATTCCCTTACTACCATATCAAAATCTACCGGCGTCAATGGATAATTCTCCTGGTCGAAGTCCAGCTTAAACAGGTGAACCAATAGCCACCTGGATACTCCAAAGAAAAACATATTCAACGGGTAAAAGATGATATAGATTATCTTTAATGGGACAGCCAAAAAACTTAAAATGCGGTTGGAGTAGATACGAAAAATAAGCTTTGGCAAAAATTCTGCAGTAATCAAAATAAGCAAGGTGGCAAGCAGCGTCTGGGCTAATAATTGAAAACCACTAAAGCCGGAAAGTGACGGGAAAAGCTTGTCAATAAAAGGTTCGATGATTGTGGCCGCAGCAATACCATAGACAACCAGAGCAATATTATTGCCCAACAACAAGGCTGAAATAAAACTGGAAGGGGATTTGACAAAAGAAGATAATATTCGCCCGCTTCGAATATTCTTTTGTTTGTCCAGCTCCAACAATAACTTGTTTGAACTAACAAAAGCAATTTCAGCTCCGGAAAAAAAAGCTGAAAACAAAAGGGTAAGGACAATAATAAACCATTGTGATTCCATCATCAGAAGGTAAGTTTAATGATCATATTATGGCGTTTTAAGGGTATCAGACGATTTTTTCTTCCCAAAGTCTTCATCCAGATAAATAGGGCCACGGGGCTTTAGTATCGTATAGTTATCCATCTGTTCATCAGCCACTAACCCTTCACCCGAAAGAATTTTATCATCTGTAGTAATCTTGACAAACTCATCCGAACGTATTTCTTGTTCTTTTTGATCCCAGATTAAATGCTCGGTATTAAGCGTTTCACCTTTCGCATTAACTACCACCACATTATGACGAGCTTCCATAATGCGTGTTTTTTCATAGCTGATTGCATAATTGGCACGCAGGGTAGACTTCACTTCTTGCTGTTGGTCATAAAACCGCACAAAAATCCCATCCGGCATTTCCACATAAGGGTTTTCTCCTTCGTAGGTTTCCATCAGGCTGCTTTCCAAAGCCATTTTCACTTTTCCGGAGTCGGAATAATGAATCTTTACCTCTTTAGCAATATCCACCGGCATATTCTCTTCTTGAGACAAAGAAGCTACCGTCTCCATATCATTAGAGCAAGAAAAGAGCACCGTTATGGCTAACATAACAATGCTCTTTATTGCATAAGGCCAGAGGCGTATCCCTCTATCTTTTTCTGACTTTTGTATTTTCATTGATCCAACACCCAACTGTATAGCTATCACCTTCGTCAAAGTTTTCAAAAAACAGCTCCTCCTGTGAAGGGAAATACTGTCTGTATCTGTTAATCTTAGACTGAGCTTTATCTGCTACTTCAGGGTCTACACTTTTTGCTTTTTGATATTTATCCACCGCAGCCCAGTAGATAGATTTACTGGCAACTTTACTATCCGATTCACAAACAGAAGCGCTATTGGCATACAAGTCGCCAATCAGGATATAGCAACGGCCATCGTCCGGTTTATAATTCAGCGCTTTTAAAGCATTTGAACGGGCTGAAGAGCGCTTTCCCTGTGCATTATTAACGTTTGCCAGCATATAATATGCCTCATTTATCCTGGTAGAATCTTCAAACGTCGTTGCTGCTTCCTGGAGATAATCAGAAGCCTCATCAAACAATTCGCGTTGTATGGACATCTTTCCCATTAAAAAAGCTGATTCTGCACTCGGGCTCAACGAGTGTACCCGCTTGGTTGCTGTAAAGTACAAATCACTATCCGTACACCCTTTATCGTCAAGCATAGAAGATATCCGCTTCAACAGCTTCTCATCATTAGGATTATCTTCAAGCTTTTTGCCATAAATCCGGATCAAGTCTTCACATTTGGCAAACGGATCAAACATTTGTTCCACCCGGGGATAAAGCTGTTTAAAAGATTGATAATTATCGGCTTTTGCTTCTATCTTGTCTTCAAAGACGGTGGACACTTTGTCATAAGTTTCAACAATCAGTGACTCCTCCGCTTTTCCCATTCTAAACATATTGACAGCAGCATAAAGATGATAGTACAATACCGCGGCATTATAGTTTTCCGGTTTGATTAATTCATAAGAGGTCTCAAACATTTCAAAGCTTTTTTCGGTTTCGCCACGCTTATACTGCATATGATCCACTGCTTTTAGTCCCAGAATATAACCGGCACCTTCTTTCCACCCAAACATATCGAGACGTTGATCATATACCATCATCAGAGTGTCCGCATAAGCCGGTTTATGGTCATCATCAGCATTGTTATATAGATATTTGATGATTCTGGCACCATCACGATAGGTATTTTGACTGGCAACAGGGCAATTATTAAAGACATAACGCCATGGATCGATAACACTTTCCATATAATCCTTGGCTTCATCAAGCCTTCCTGCTTCTTTCGTTGTTTTAAAATTTTGATAATACTCTTGATAGAGTGAAAAATTCTTCACACATTCCAGACTATCTTCAGGTGTAGCTCCCCATTTTTCCATGTCGGGTTGCTCCAGATTATTCAAGCGTTCCAATTCTGTGGAATCGACTTGTCCTTTGGCAGGTAAAACAAAAACTGCTGACAGGATTAATCCAAATAAGATGTTTACATAACTCGATTTCATTGTTTCCTTGTTTTTAATCCGGTTAATCATATTTTCTTTGAATAAACCATCGTTCAAAAATAGACAGTCCCAAAGATACTTTCACATATTTTTCTTCGATCAGATCATGATCAGTGGTTCCCAGCTGCCCGACTTCCACACCCAGGTCGATGGTGGAAGAAGAACCCGGTACGGGGAAACCAAATCCAAAACTTATGCCAAACTGGTTAAGCTGTGTTTCACGCAGCTGCAGATACGATTGTCGGTAAGACGACCCAAGGCGATACTGCACCTTTTTCCAATAAGGTGAGACACTCGTACTTTTGGGGGATATCTCAAAGCCCACAGCAGCAGAAAAGGAATTCTGCAATGAATCCTTCACTCCAAAAGACTCATAATTCTCCCAGTTTTCATAGGTAAAATCTGTGGCCAAAGTCCACGACCCGTCTTTTGTAAACATCACTCCACCACCCAATCGGGCAGGCATAACGATGTCGCCCTGTTGTCCAAAATCCATGGCAATAGTATCATAAATAGCAAACAACCCCTGGGATGTTGTTTTCATGCTTTCCACCAGGTAATCGCGGCGCCCGCCAACAGCCGAGCGGCTGGAAAAGGTAGCACCAAAGGCCAAATGATAGTCTTCTTTTATTTTTGTCTCATAATGAACCCCAAAGTTAAATGCCACATCGCTGGGCCTTTGACTTTCAGTAATCCGCGTATCCAGAATATTCACCGAATCGGGGAACATGCTTGACCGCATAAAGTCCATGCTACCAAAATAATACACAGCATTAAAGCCCACTGAAAGCTTATCAGTAATAGAAAACCCCGACCCCAGATAAAACTGGTTGATTCCGCCAGTGCCTTCGTAATTATACACTACCCGGCCAATATCAGTATAGGTATACTCATCATTAATATTATACCCAACATTGCTGTATGGCATCAAGCCAAAGGACAAACCCATCCATTTTGTAACCGGCATCCCAAATTGCAAATAACCCAACGAAGTGTAGTTAAACTGCTCATTTTGATCACTGGTGGACAGCTTAGTTTGTTGCGATCGCAAGCCCCCATTAAAGACAAAGGATTGCTGACTAAATTTTGAATACGTAGCAGGATTGTCATAGTTGATATACAAACGGCTGGAAAGCGCCTGGTTTACCCCACCCATCCCCAGGGTACGTGCATTGGTGGTTTGGCTCAAATTGCCTATCCCATAACGCGAATAGGGCGATGCAATACGGGTTTGTGCTTTCAGGCTTTCACTGCCAAGCAAAAGCAGCAAAGCAATCATAGCAACAAACAAAGGTTTTTTTCTAATCATTAAACTCCAGAATTTCATTCAATCCTACAAGACTCAAATTTGGCCTTGCAAAGATGTTATTTTTTAGATTCTTATCAAAATATTTTGCATCTCCACCGGTAAGAATAACCATCAAGCCTTCAGCATACTCCTGATATTGCCTGATAAAAAAGTCTGTTTCGCCCCGGATACCATGCAAAACACCGGCAGCAATCGAGGCATTTGTATCTCCTCCGATAAAATCTTTCTGATCGCTGCGGTTGATTAACGGCAATTGATCCGTAAAAGTATGTAATGCTTTAAATCGTAAGTGTCTTCCCGGCGAAATCGCTCCCCCCAAATACTCGCATTGATGATTGATAAAATCATAGGTGATGGCTGTCCCTATGCTGATAATTAATGTATTCTGACCCGGAAACTCGGCTACAGCGGCACTCACCAGCGCTTTGCGATCATTGCCCAAAGTGGCCGCACTGCGATATCTGTTCTTAAATGGCAGCTTTAGCGAAGCATCCATCCATAAACTATCTACCGATTTTGAAAGATGAGTAGCCAGCTCTTGCTGATGATCACGCACCGAAGAAATAATTGCTCTGCGAATGGTGTATTCTGACATTATTTTGTCAAGATCCTCCACTCCTGCTGTTGCTATATTCCAAAGCTTAACAACCTGGCTGTTGTTAATCACAGCCAGCTTGGTACGTGTATTCCCAACATCCACCACCAGATTCATAACCTCTTGTCATTTAATTGCAAAGATACATGTTTTTGACGATTCATGAAATGAGTCCGGTCTAAAAACACCAAATTTATCACAGCCGCTAAAAATCAAATATAACCTTTTTTAGAGCAGGCTAAAGCATTACAAAGAATTACCTGTTTTGATTCGAAAAATCATAGCATCTTAACTGTCGCGACAGCATTAAACGGACAGCATTATTTTTTTTAAAAAAATGCTGGTTATTTAAAAAAACTATTATACATTTGCCGACGCTAACGCACAAAAGGTACCATAGCTCAGTTGGTAGAGCAACGGACTGAAAATCCGTGTGTCCCTGGTTCAATTCCAGGTGGTACCACCCAAAAGCCCGCCAAAAAGCGGGCTTTTTTGTTTGTTGCAGCTGATAAAACAGCCTAAAACAAATCCTGATTCAGTGTATAATCCCTGGCTCTATAACTCCAAAAGGGCAACACATAACGAAGTCCGATTTGATGCCCTGCTCCGGAGATCATTGACAGCCGCGATGTGTTAATAGCAAACGAATAGCCAAAAACAAGCTGCTTATATAAAAAGCCTACTTCCAGCGACACTGTTTTCTGGGGTGTCCAGGCAATCCCACCCATCACCTTCTCCTGATAAACAAAAGGCACAGATAATTTCACATTTAGCGGTAAGGCTTCCGTATAAGTACCCATTAGGCCGGGGATAACATCCAACTCTTCGTGTAGATAAATCTTTGTTTTACCAAAAAAAGTAAAATGCTCATTCAACTGCGCAAAATCGGGCGTATTACCCAGCTTAACCATATCGCCGAGCATATGTTTGACAGAAAAGCCCGCCTGCAACAAATCCGAAGCATAGATTATTCCAAAATTCAAATCTCCCATTGTAAAACGACCATCATAGCTAAGTCTTTCCATATACGCCGGGTCGCCATTATTTTCCAGGCGCATTTTATTTTTATCAAGGTATGCGCTGTAAATTCCCAGGGCAATACCAAAAGACAACTCATCTTTTTTGCTGAGCTTAAACTTCTGAGCATAATTTAGCATAGCGGAGTTATAGCGGTAATATCCGCAGGCATCGCTCAGGATGTAAGCACCCAGCCCATAACGGGGTTCATGGTTTCCGGCGCCGGTCCTGTAGTAATGTCGCAGGCCGGGAACTTTCGGGTTTTGTTGTATGGGGCCTCCCATAGTCAAATAATAAGATTGCGGCCCGTCCTGATAACCTGGCAGTGCATTATGATAACCTACTGTTGTCAGCCATACATCCGAATGGACAATATGCGCCGGGTTATTATAAATGTCACCAAAAGACTGAAAGTCAAGCAGCGCATCCTGCTGAGCATAGCCCACAGCGCCCATAAGACAGAAAAAGATTATATGCAGCCATTGTTTTTGCATCGCATTATCGTATTATGGTGATAACACCTTTTGCGGGCTCTGTCCCGTCGTTATAGTCAATAACATAAAAATAGGAACCCTCCGGCACAGCCTCGCCCTGATACGTCCCGTCCCAGGGTTTATGATATCCCTTTGAAAAAAAGATCTCTCCATTCCAACGGTCGAAAATACGCACCTCACAGCGGTCATTACCGTCAAGCTCAGGAATATTCCAGACATCATTAATGCCGTCTCCATTGGGGGTTATAGTATTCACCATCAAATCCCTAACCTCTACTATTGCCGATGACGTGTCAAAGCACCCATAATGATTCTCGACATACAACATGACTTCGTAGAGTCCGCTCTGGTAAAATGTATGATAAACCAACGACTGTTGATTATTGAGTGTATCGCCGTCAATCAGCCAGGCAAAATATGGCGCAGCGGAAGAATCAGCGGTAAAGGTAGATGTTTTCCCTACCCTGGGGACGGCAGGCAATACCGAAAATCCTGCATCAGGGCGCGGCAAAGCTATGATCTTATGTTGTGTGCTATCCGTGCCACAGCCATCATCAACACGAAGGGACACGACCGTATCAGAAACAACGTTTATCTGAATGGCTGAACCCGTCTGCCCTCCACTCCACAGATAAGATTGTGCATTAGACGCTGTCAGTATAATATGCTGATTTTCGCATACCGAATCGGGGCCGTAAATGTCCGCTACAGGCGGAGAAGCAATCAGCACCTCTCCATAAACAGTATCCCCAACACATCCATGCTCACTCAATTCTATCACATTCAACAAATGTGAGGATGCATTAAGGTCCCATAAAACTTCAATAGAGTCGGCCCCATTGGTATTCACAATTTGTCCTCCGGTCGCGGTCCAGAAATAAGAAGAGTTGGCCATACCAGAAACCCGATACCGCCCCTGGGGGTCGTTGGGGCAAATCGTATCCACAATCTGAGTATTCGCACTACTCATCAGCACAGCTATCAGAGACAATATGAGAAAAAGACGTTTCAATTTTTCTTAGGACAATATTTTTATTAATAATGATGAATTGGTGAAGTTGTTGGTTTAGGATGAATCGTAATCACGATATCATCATCATGGGGAGGACAGGATCCTGGCGCACTGGCGGTAAGCGTAAGGGTCACGGTCCCGTTTACAATGTCATTGGGTCCGGGCGTATACACCGGTGTCAATGTTGTACCGTTGGCAAAGCTCCCGTCACCGTTAGTACTCCAAACCACAGATGTCTGATTGATTGCTGAGCCAGCCAATGTATAGGTATTTCCCTCACAGACTGTGTCGTTGGCACCGGCATCGGCCACAGCATTGGGTATCACAGACACCGTTACGGTACTGCTAGAGGTACAGCCATACTGATCGGTAACCGTCAGCGTATAGGTTGTCGTGTCATTCGGAGTATCCGACGGATTCTGTTGTGAAGAAGTGAAGCCGGATGTCGAGGACCAGGAATAGCTTAAGTTACTTCCTGTGCTGCCAGAACCATCCAGGGTAACAGCGCTCCCCTGACAGATATCCACATCAGTGCCTGCATCAGCAACAGGGGCTGGTTCCACGGTGATCGTCACATCATCGGTAGATGTACAGCCATAAGGCGAGGTCACCGTTAAGGTATAGGTTTGTGAGGTTCCTCCGGGCAGCGATACCGTTGGATTGGCAACACTGGAATCGCTGAGCCCTGTTGCCGTCGACCAGGAATAGGTGTACGACGGATCGGTTGAAGCCGGC
>JBNJHE010000036.1:0-22291 GCA_051748205.1 Bacteroidota bacterium
ACTGATGATGGCAGCTGGGACACTGACGTGGTAGATTATACTTTTTTTGAGTCAATGGAATTTGTGCGTTTTGGGTTTACAATGATGACCTTATTCAATTTTGTTTTTGATGCGATAAAGATAAATGATGGGAAGGATGCCCAGGGTGTTTAATACAGCCAAAACGATATACCATCCCTTTTGGTCTGCTCTGGCAGCTTGATACATGGATACTAATTTCCATATCGTATCCCAAACGGCCAGGATAATGAGCAGATACATGTTGTCAATAATAAATTCTTTCATCTGTCTAAATTTTATTAAATAGGTACGATGGAGCTCGCATGCAATAGCCCGCCTCAGGCGGGTCATTCTCGTATGTGTTTGAAGCAATCATGCTCGGTTCATAACGATAAAGATTAGTTGATTTATTTTGGCAAAAATACATCAAATAATTAATAAAGTCAATAAAATAATTAATAAAATTTAATTATAGATTAATATAGTTAATTATCAGTTTAGGAAAAATAATCTTCATAGGCTTCCTGAGCCCGGGCCCATTTTTCCATTGCCTGTTCAAGTTTTTCCTGTTTGTATTGATATTTTTGAAAATAATCTTGTTGATCATCAATTAAATGAAGTTGCTCAGGATTCTTCATGGTCTCGTCCATTTTTTTAAGCTCATTTTCTATTTGATCAACGATTTCTTCCGCCTGCATAAGTTGTTTTTCGATCCGGCGTTTTTCTTTATCCAGTTTTTTCTTTTGTTGATATATTTCTTTTCCGGCAGAGGTTTTTTTGGTGTTTTGGTTTTTATGTTTGTTTTCTTCGAGTTGATCAAAGGTCTCGAATTTTCTTTTTTTCAAAAACTCATTGACATCCCCCAGGTGTTGGCGTACCTGTCCGTCACGAAATTCGAATGTTTTGGAGGTAAGGCTGTCCAGGAAATCCCTGTCATGGGAAATAACAATCAAAGTGCCATCATACTTGAGCAAAGCATGCTTAAGGATATCTTTCGATGTCATATCCAGGTGGTTGGTAGGCTCGTCCAGGACCAGGAGGTTAACGGGTTCGAGCAATAGCCTGGCCAGTGATAGCCTTGTTTTTTCACCACCGGAAAGGACACTGACTTTTTTTTCCACATCGTCATTGGTGAAGAGAAAGGAGCCCAGAATAGCACGGATTTTTCCATGGGTATGTTGCCCGGAGACTTCTTCCAGTGTTTGAAAAACAGTACGGTCAGGATTCAGTTGATCGGTTTGATTTTGAGCGAAATATCCTATTTTTACATTATGTCCGACGGTTAATTTTCCCTCATGATCCAGGCTTTCGGTGATGATTTTGGCCATAGTGGATTTCCCTTCACCGTTACGACCGACAAAGGCGATAAATTCTCCTTTTTGGATTCCAAAATTAACATGAGAAAAAACACGATTATTTCCGTAAGCTTTGGCCAGGTTTTCGGCAGTGAGGACAACTTTTCCAGAACGTGGAGCGGGGGGGAAGTGAAAATGAATGGATGTTGTATCTTGTTGATCAACATTTATTTCCTTCATTTTTTCCAGTTTTTTCACCCGGGATTGCACTTGTTTTGCTTTGGTGGCTTTGTAGCGGAACCGTTCAATAAACCGCTCTGTTTCGGCTATTTCTTTTTGCTGGTTTTCCAGGGCGGCCATTTGTTGTTCGCGGCGTTGTTCGCGCTGATGGATATAGCTTGAATACGATACAGGATAATCATAGATTTTTCCTGCGGCAATTTCTATGGTGCGCGTGGTTACTGAATCCAGAAATCGGCGGTCGTGAGAGACCAAAAGGATAGCTCCCGGATATTGTTTTAGGAAATCTTCCAGCCATTGGATCGATTCGATATCCAGATGGTTTGTTGGCTCATCAAGTAATATAAGGTCAGGTTGTTTAAGTAAAATTTTGGCAAGTTCAATACGCATTTGCCAGCCTCCGGAAAACTCCTGTACCGGACGATGAAAATCGCTTTGTTCAAACCCAAGGCCGATCAAAACACGCTCTGCCCTTCCTTCTCGGCTATCGCCTTCAATTAACTGATAACGATCGTTATACTCGTTGAGCTTGTCGATCAGGTTTAAATATGACTGGCTTTCGTAATCTGTACGCTTTGCCAGCTCCTGATTCATTTGATGTATCTCCGATTCCAAATGGTTAATCTGATCAAAGGCTTTTAGCGTCTCATCAAGAATGGTTTCTTGCGACTGTATGAGTTTTTCCTGAGGTAAATAACCAATGGTTTTGTCCTGAGGAATAGCTATATCGCCTTCAGTAGCTTCCATCTCTGATGCAATGATACGCATCAGTGTTGTTTTTCCGGCACCGTTTTTTCCCGTTAAGCCTATACGGTCTTTTTCATTGATCAAAAATGAAATTTCATCAAATAAGAATTCACCGGTAAAATGAACAGATAATTTATTGATTGAAAACATAACCTATTTCTTAGATTCACAAAAGTAATATTTGTCAGAAAACAGCTTATTGAAAAAAGTTATTTCCTGAAATTTGATCGGGACAGCATTTGTTTTACATCATCTGCTGTCTTAGAAAGATACTGAAAAAGATTGCTTTACCTACGACTTTCGATGCATTGCTTCTGTTCAAAATTTAATGTATGAGTGCAGTTAAAAAAGCCTTAAGGCCCCCAAATCCCCTGAAGTGGACTATTTCAGACTGCTGATTTTTAGCGGTCTCTCTTTGGGGTTTAGGGGTAAAAACGATAAAAATCAGCAGTTTGAAGGCATTTTAGCCCGGCCTGTGTATGAATAGGACCGGAAAGTTAGCTGATTTCAGACAAAGCCTGGTGCCCTCTTCTGAGTTCCCGGTTGAGAAAAAAGGCCAGATCTAAAAAGATCAGATTTGCGCTCCCATTGCGTTCAATAGCATACAAAGCCTGTTCAATTTCTTCTGTGATGGCTAAGATGTTGGCATGATTGATCACCTTGTAAAATTTACCCATAAATTCTTTTTCCGCCTGATTCATTTTACTCATTTCAGTAGAGTGGTATGATTCGAGCATCGCTTCTCTAAATAAGCGCAATGTATAGGCCAGGAAATTTTTCTGATATTCCCGTCCGTTTTGGGCCATGGAGGCCACCCAATTTAATGTTTTTTGGGTTTTTTGTAGTTCAAATTTTTTATGTAGTTCAAAACTAAGGCGTGTAAGCTGAATAAAATGTTGCAGATTTTCTTCCAGCCAGGAAGTATCACCTGCATATCTTAAGGCCATGGAGTAGCTTCCATCGGCAAGCATGGTAGCTGTTTCGGCGTCCTTTTCATCAAGGTGCTGATATTTGATTAAGGCCTGTTGAATAACCTGGTCGTCAAGGCGTGGTACAGGGATTATCTGTGTGCGGCTCAAAATGGTGTTCAGGATCATCTCCTGATGCTCTGCGATCAATAGAAATAGCGTTTTATCAGGAGGTTCTTCAAGTGTTTTCAGGATTTTAGGGGCAGCGGAATAAAAAAGCTTTTCCGGCATCCATATAATCACAATTTTATATCCGCCTTCATACGAGTGAAGGCTCACCTTTTTGATGATCTCATTGGCATCATCAGCCGAAATCAGTGTTTGTTTTCCTTTTAGGTTGTAGGTTTTATGAAGGTCATCAAGCCCAAAGTATCCCTGTGTATTTTGAATCAGCTTTCGCCAGGGTTCATAAATCAGTTCATTGGCATTTTTTTCTTTTTTTGCTTTTCTCAAATCAGCCGGTAAGGGAAAGATAAAATGCAAGTCGGGATGAGAGAGGTGTTGTATTTTCTGACAGGAGGCGCATTGACCACAGGAGTCTTTTCCAAAGCCATATTCCGATTCATCAATATCGACTTTATGGCGGCAGTTGATGTACTGAGCATAAGCCAGCGCCAGTGCCATATTGCCGGTACCTTCGGGCCCCAGCAACATTTGGGCATGACTAATCCGGTTTTCATCAACGGTATGAATCAACTGACGGATAATCTCCTTTTGTCCGATAACATCTCGAAAAAGCATGCTTCAAAAGTAGTAAAAAACCGGGACAGAAAAAGCATAATGGCACTGCGTGGAGTTGTTTATTTTGCTTTTATTTTAGCTGAAAAATATTCCCTGTTCATTGTAGCAATGACCGACCTTGGGATTTCTTTCGGGCATTCAGCCTCGCAGGCATAGGTGTTGGAGCAATTACCAAAACCCATTTCGTCCATTTTCGCTACCATCTTTCGTGCACGTTCTTTTGCTTCCACTTTGCCCTGAGGGAGTTTCGCCAGCTGTGTGATTTTAGCACCGACAAAAAGCATGGCAGAGGCATTTCTGCATGCTGCTACACAGGCGCCGCAGCCAATACAGGCCGCCGCATCAAAGGCTGCATCGGCATCTTCTTTGTTAACAGGGATCGCATTTGCATCTGGCGTCCCACCGGTGTTGACACTAATATAACCCCCGGCTTCTATAATCCGGTCGAAGGCTGAACGGTCTACAATTAAATCCTTGACAACAGGAAATGCTTTTGCACGCCAGGGTTCGATAACGATGGTTTGGCCATCTCTGAAAGAGCGCATATGTACCTGACAGCTTGTAACTCCTTTTAAAGGACCGTGAGGCCTGCCGTTGATATACAGGCTGCAGGTTCCGCATATCCCTTCACGACAGTCATGATCAAAAGCAACCGGGTCTTCTCCTTTTTTGATCAGATGCTGATTTAGCACATCCAGCATTTCAAAAAACGAACTGTCCGGTGAGACATCCGAGACTTTATAGGTGATAAATTTCCCTTTGGATTGCTGGTCCTTTTGACGCCATATTTTGAGTGTGTAATTCATAAGGCTTTGTTTTTAAAGTTACTTATAGCTGCGTTGTGATAACTCAACTTCTTCAAAATGAAGATTTTCTTTAATCATCGAGGGTGCTGTGTCCCTGCCTTCATACTTCCAGCATGAAACATAGGTGTATTCATTGTCTTTTCTTAAGGCTTCACCCTCTTCTGTTTGCGATTCTTCCCGAAAGTGTCCTCCACAGGATTCGTTGCGCTCCAGAGCATCATGAGCCATTAATTCAGCCAGCTCAAAAAAGTCAGCAACATAATTAGCTTTTTGAATTTCGGGGTTAAATTCATTCAGTTTTCCGGATACATGAACATCTGACCAGAATTCTTTTTTGAGCATATTGATTTTTTCAATTGCTGTTTTCAGGCCTTGTTCATTTCGGGCCATGCCAATATATTCCCAAACCAGGAGTCCCAGCTTCTTATGGAAGTCGTCCACAGAGCGGTTTCCTTTTATGCTTATCAGGTTATTAAGTCGTTCTTTCACTTGCTTTTCAGCTTCTTTAAAGGAGTCTTCTTCGGTAGTAAGTGTTTTTGTATGCAGTTCATCCGCCAGATAGTTGCCAATGGTATAGGGGAGGACAAAATAGCCATCCGCCAGGCCCTGCATCAGTGCTGATGCTCCCAGGCGATTGGCTCCGTGATCGGAAAAATTGACTTCCCCGATGGCATATAATCCCGGGATGTTTGTCATTAGCTCATAATCTACCCATAAGCCTCCCATGGTGTAATGAATAGCTGGATAGATCATCATAGGTGTTTCGTAGGGATTGTCGTCGGTAATTAGTTTGTACATGTCAAAGAGGTTTCCGTATTTTGCTTTGATGACATCCTTACCTTTTGCCTGTATGGCATCGTTAAAATCCAGAAAGACAGCCAGGCCGGTTTCGTTAACACCATATCCTGCATCACAGCGTTCTTTGGCAGCGCGGGAGGCGACATCGCGAGGAACCAGATTCCCAAACGCCGGATAGCGTCGCTCAAGGTAATAGTCGCGATCTTCTACCGGGATATCGTTGGGCTTGATTTCTTTTTGTTGCAACTTCTGTGCATCTTCTTTTTTCTTTGGAACCCAAATGCGCCCATCATTGCGTAAGCTTTCACTCATTAGTGTAAGCTTGCTTTGATATTTGCCATGGACAGGAATGCAGGTAGGATGAATTTGAGCAAAAGAGGGATTGGAAAACCAGGCTCCTTTTTTGTAGGCTTGCCAGGCTGGGGATATATTCGATCCCATCGCATTGGTGGATAAGTAATATACATTGCCATAACCGCCTGTGGCAAGGATAACGGCATGTGCTGAATATTTTTCGATTGCACCACTGACCAGGTTACGGACAATAATTCCACGGGCTTTTCCTTCGTGAATTACTACCTCCTGCATATCTCTGCGGTTATATAATGTGACATTGCCTTTAGCCACCTGACGCGCCAGGGCTCCGTACGCTCCAAGCAATAACTGCTGGCCGGTTTGGCCCCGGGCGTAAAATGTGCGGGAAACCTGTGCACCTCCAAAAGATCGGTTATCCAGTAATCCACCATAATCACGGGCAAAAGGAACACCCTGAGCAACGCATTGATCAATAATGTTGTTGCTGACTTCAGCCAGACGGTAGACATTGGCTTCGCGACTGCGATAGTCGCCGCCCTTTATAGTGTCATAAAACAGACGAAAAATACTGTCCCCGTCGTTTTGATAATTCTTGGCCCCGTTGATACCTCCTTGTGCTGCAATGCTATGAGCCCGGCGTGGAGAATCCTGATAACAAAAAACCCTGACCTGATATCCTTGCTCTCCCAAAGTAGCTGCTGCTGATGCTCCTGCCAGACCTGTGCCTACTACTATTAACTCCATCTTTGGCTTGTTGTTAGGGCTTACTAGTCGGGCCTTTTGCTTATAATTTAGCCATTTTTCACTTAGCTTCCCTTCGGGGATTTTATTTTTTATTTTTGTCATGATTCTTAATTATTTAGGTTATTACGGGCTTAATACAGAAAAAGAAAGTACAGGGGAATGATCGCAAATCCTACTGAAACCACCAGGGCATAAAAAGTGCCAAATCCTCTGATAAATCGTGAATAACGGGTATGTTCCAGACCCAGTGTCTGAAAGGCTGATTGAAAAGCATGATTCAAATGGAAGCCTAAAAAGATAAAAGCAAGTAAGTAGAGTATGGAATAAACCGGATTTTGAAACAATAGCAGGGCCATCTGATATAAATCGTCATGGGCTATGCCTTCCGGGGGGCTTATCCAGCCTTCTTTTACAAAGTAAAAATTGAAAAAATGTAATATTAAAAATGCCAGAACGATCATGCCTGTATGAAACATATATTTTGAAAAAAATGTAGTTTCTGACTGATTGCTAATCTTATAGCCCTTGCCTCTGGCCAGCATATTCCCTATCCACAGGATAATCCCAATGAGAATGTGTAAGGCAAACCCCAGAAATAATACAATTTCAAAAATCTGAATTACCGGATTATGGGCCATAAAATCAGCTGCCGCCCGAAAACTGGCGCCGCCGTCATCTTTTATCAATAGTAAATTAATGCCCAGATGGACAACCAAAAAGGTCATCAAAAACAGGCCGGCAAGTGCAATAGCTAACTTGCGACCAATGGATGATAGCATCGTTGAATTCATTTCCTGATATTTTATGTATATTTACCACTATTAGCTTCAACAAATATATAAATCATTATCCTAATTACATATGAATATATAAATTTGCATTGATTCTAAATAAACGATTATGAGACAATCCATTCAAACCAAAGAGTTTTTTCAGAAAAATCGCGAACGCTTAGCGCATTTAATGCAAGCGGATACAGTATGTGTTTTATTTTCCAATGATATGATGCCGCGTAATGGTGATCAGTATTTCCCCTTTCGTCAGAATTCTGATTTATATTATCTGACAGGGATTGATCAGGAAGAAACCATCTTGTTGTTATTTCCGGACAGCCCATTAAAGCAATTGCGTGAGGTTTTGTTTTTGCGAAAAGCCGATGCTAAAACAGCTGTTTGGGAGGGCCATAAATACAGCAAAGCAGAGGCAGGAGAAATATCAGGCATAGAGGAGGTGATGTGGGTCGATTCCTGGCCGGATGTCATCAAACAGGTGGCTACACTAAGCCCGGAGTTTTATTTAAACCAAAATGAACACTGGGGAGCCGGAGAGGATTCTTTTTCCCGCCAGATGATCGAAGGGAAAAAGCTGAAAGAGCGTTTCCCTTTTCATCGTTTCTCGCGGCTGGCGCCGCTGATGAAAGAGCTTCGCCTGATTAAGCAATATTCTGAGATCGAGGTGATACAAAAAGCTTGCACCATTACACATAACGCTTTTGAACATGTATTGAAGATGGTTAAACCCGGCCTTAAGGAATATGAAATAGAGGCTGAAATCACCTATCATTTTTTGAAAGCCGGGGCTACAGGGCATGCTTATGCTCCTATCGTTGCTTCAGGAAAAAATGCTACCATTCTTCATTATACGGATAATCAGGATGAAGTAAATGATGGCGATTTGATATTATTCGATATTGGATGTGAATATCAACATTATGCCAGTGATATGTCAAGGACGATACCGGCTAACGGGAAATTTTCAAAACGCCAAAGAGAGGTTTACAACGCTGTGCTGGAGGTTTTTAAAGCTGCCAGGGCGATGATCAGACCGGGTGTTACCATTGATGAAATTAACCGCAAGGTTGAAAACTTGCTTATGAAAAAGCATATTGAGCTGGGCCTGTATACGACTGAGGATATCCGGGATGATGAAAAAGCCAGGGCATTGGTAAAGAACTATTACCCACATGGCACCAGCCATTTTATGGGATTGGATGTGCATGATACAGGCACCAAATATGAGCGTCTTGAGGCCGGAATGGTTTTAAGTTGTGAGCCTGGAATTTATATACAGGAAGAAAAAATGGGGATTCGTCTGGAAAATGATATCCTGGTGACACTGGATGGACCTGTCGATCTGATGAAAGATATTCCGATTGAAGCAGATGAAATTGAACAATTGATGCAGGCATAAAAAAAAGGCTGGTTGATTTTGTCAGCCAGCCTTTATTGTTATATGCTTCAACAAGTTATTATTTCTTGTCTTTTTTACTTCCTTTCATGTCATCAAGCGAGCGTTTGACTTCGTAGGTCTCAAAGCCTTCAATGATGTCACCAACTTTGATGTCGTTAAAGTTTTCGATGTTAAGTCCACATTCATAGCCTTTCACCACTTCTTTCACATCATCTTTAAATCGTTTTAAGGAGCCAAGCTTACCGGTATAGATCACGATTCCGTCGCGTATTAGCCTTACATCGGTATTTCGTGTGAGTTTTCCGTCGAGCACGTAACAGCCGGCAATAGTACCAACTTTGGTAATTTTAAAAGTATCTCTGACCTCCAGGTTGGCGACTACCTTTTCTTTAACTTCCGGCGAGAGCAGCCCTTCGATAGCATCCATTACCTGTTGTTTGGCTTCATAGATGATAGAATAAGTTCGGATATCAATTTGTTCCTGATCGGCCAGTTTGCGGGCGTTCATACTTGGTCTGACCTGGAAGCCGATGATGATTGCATCGGAGGCCGAGGCCAGCAATACATCGGATTCGATGATAGCACCGACAGATTTGTGGATGACATTCACCTGTACTTCTTCATTGGACAGCTTAAGTAATTCATCGGATAAGGCTTCCACGGATCCGTCTACATCTCCTTTCACAATAATGTTGAGTTCTTTGAAATCGCCTATGGCAATACGGCGGCCGATTTCGTCCAGGGTAACGTGTTTTTGAGAGCGGATACCCTGCTCGCGCTGAAGCTGTTGACGTTTGGTTGCAATATTTTTTGCTTCTCTTTCGTCTTCCATCACGGCAAAGCGATCGCCAGCATTGGGAGCACCGTGTAAGCCAAGCATCAATACCGGCTGGCTGGGTCCTACAACTTCTACCTCCTGATTACGCTCGTTGTACATGGCTTTTACACGACCATAATGGCTTCCGGCTAAAACAATATCGCTGAGCTTGAGGGAGCCTCCCTGCACCAGTAATTTGGCTACATAGCCACGGCCACGGTCCAGAGAAGATTCCAGTACTGTTCCGACAGCATTTTTGTCGGGATTGGCTTTTAATTCTAATAACTCAGCCTCCAACAGTACCTTTTCAAGTAGGCTATCCACATTTTGTCCATGTTTGGCTGAAATATCCTGGCTTTGATACTTGCCGCCCCAGTCTTCAACCAGTAAATTCATGTTGGCCAGTTCTTCTTTAACCTTTTCGGGGTTAGCACCTGGTTTATCAATTTTATTTATAGCAAAGATAATCGGGACGCCTGCAGCCTGGGCGTGATTAATAGCTTCTTTTGTCTGTGGCATGATGCGGTCGTCAGCAGCAATTACAATAATTGCAACATCTGTGATATTGGCTCCACGAGCACGCATGGCTGTAAACGCCTCGTGTCCGGGAGTATCCAAAAATGTGATCGAACGATCATCCGGAAGCTCTACCTCGTAAGCACCAACATGCTGAGTGATGCCTCCGGCTTCTCCGGCAATGACATTCGTTTTTCGGATATGGTCTAGCAGAGAGGTTTTTCCATGGTCTACATGCCCCATAACCGTTACAATCGGTGGGCGGGGCTTTAGTGTTTCCGGTTTGTCCTCTTCCTCTGTGTCTACTTCTTCCTGCTCCTCTACACTTACAAAGTCAACTTCATAGTTGAATTCATCAGCCAAAATCGTGATGGTTTCAGCATCGAGGCGCTGATTGATGGAAACGAACATGCCCATGGACATACAGACAGAGATCAGCTCATTCACGTCAACACCTATCATGTTAGCCAACTCGTTAGCAGTGACAAATTCTGTCACTTGTAGTTTTTCCTGTTCCTTTTCCTTCTGGGCTTCCTCTTTTATGCGGCTTTCTGAAGCCACCTTTCTTTTCTCACGGCGGTGTTTAGCAGCTTTGGATTTCCCGCTGCCAGAGAGTTTTTCAAGAGTTTCCTTGATTTGTTTTTGGATCTCTTCCTCCGTGGGCTCATGCTTAATTTGCTTGCGTTTGCTTTTGCGCTTTTGACGTTTCGACTGTTGTTTCGACTCTTCTGCTTTTTGGTCTCCCTTTTTGTTTCGATTATCCTGATTGGTGTCGACCGTCTTTTTGATACGTTTGCGTTTTTTGCGCTTTCCTTTTCCAAGCTTATCATCGGATGATGAAGCAACGGGTTTCTTCCTGCTATCTTTCTTCTTTTTCTCGGGCAGCTCCATTTTACCAATAATACTGGGCCCTTTCAGCTTTTCAAATTTTGTCTTTACAAAATCATCATCTTTTGCTGTTTCTTTTTGTTCTGGTTTATCAACCGTTTCCTTTTGTTTTTCGGTTGTTGTATGCTCTTTATTTTCAGGCTTATCGGTTTTCTTTGTTTTTTCTTTAGCGGGTTCTGCTTTCTGCTCTTGCTGTTTTTTATTCTCTGAGGCCTGAGCTTGCTTTTGCTTTTCTGTTGGTTTCGCCGGTTTTTGTTTGCTTTTCTTCGGACGTGTGGAGCTTTCGATCTTGTCCAGATCTATTTTGCCCTGTATGTTCAATCCCTTTTTACTACTTTCTTTAGGTTCTTGTTCCCTGGTATCATCAGTTTTTTCCGAAGATTCTTTTGTTTCTGCTGAAGAAGGGGCAGCTTCTTTTTGATCCTTTTCAGCGGCTATTTTAGTTTCTTTTGGTTTTTCTGTTGCCGGCTCTGGTTTTTTTGATGGCTCTTCAGCTTTTTCTTTCTCCTTTGGCGTTTCTTTCTTCTCCTTAGGCGTTTCTTCTTTTTGCTCAGGCGTTGTTTTCGGAGCTTCTGTTATGTCTTCTTCTGTTGCTTCAGAAGGAGTATCCTGTTGTTGCTTTTGTTCTTGCTCTTGCTTTAGCTTTTGTTCTTGCTCCAGCTTTTCTTTTTCCAGCTTTTGCTGCTCCTGTTCCTGTTCTTTTTGCTGCTGTAGCTTTTCTTGTTGCTCCTGTTGTTCTTGCTGTTCTTGCTGTTCGGATTTTGTTTCTACGGCAGCAGGTGTATCAGATTGAACACCATGGATAATGAGCTCTTCACCTTCTTCTTCGGAGGATTCAGTTTCTTCTGCTTCAGGCTGGTCATCCAGTGAAACAGATTCTCGCTTAGCGTGGCTTAAGCCAATCCTTTCCGATTCTTCCTTGGCGGTTTTATCGGACTCAAATTCCTGAATGAGCAAATCATATGCTTCAGGGTTGATTTTCGCGTTGGGTTTTGCGTCCACCTCAATCCCTTTTTTATTCAAGAATTCGGCAATTGTTTGTATACCAAGGTTGAATTCCCTTGCTACTCTGCTTAATCTCAGTGGTTTATTGTTAGCTGCCATATAATTCCTTTATGATTACTTAATGGAATAAAAGTCCAAAAATGCAAAATAAATCTTTGTTATTCAAATTCTTCTCCAAGAATACGGATAACCTCATTAATTGTTTCCTCTTCGAGGTCAGTTCGGGTCACCAAATCTTTGATGTCGTAATCCAGTACCATTTTCGCTGTATCACAACCAATATTTTTAAATTCGTCAATAATCCATTGGTCTATTTCATCAGAGAATTCCTGGAGGTCAACGTCTTCATTATCGCTTTCCACATCTCTAAAGACATCAATTTCATAGCCGGTTAATCGACCGGCAAGCTTGATATTATGTCCGCCTTTACCGATGGCCATAGATACCTGATCGGGTTTTAAATATACTTCGGCACGTCCGGTGTCATCATCCAGTTTGATGCTTTGAACTTTTGCCGGGCTTAGCGCACGTTGGATAAACAAGGTTTTGTTTTCCGTAAAATTGATTACATCAATATTCTCATTTCTTAATTCGCGCACAATACCATGAATTCTGGATCCTTTCATGCCTACACAAGCGCCGACAGGATCGATGCGTTCGTCATAGGATTCCACGGCAATTTTAGCGCGTTCGCCGGGTTCACGTACAATCTTGCGGATGGTAATTAGTCCGTCATAAACTTCCGGGACTTCCTGCTCCATAAGACGCTCTAAAAATACCGGAGAGGTTCGGGATACTATTATAGAAGGAGTGCTGTTATGCATGTCTACTTTTAAAACTACCGCCCGAATAGTGTCACCTTTGTGGTAAAAGTCTGACGGGATTTGCTCAGACTTCGGCAAAACCAACTCTATACCTTCATCATCAATCACCAAAATTTCGCGTTTCCATATCTGATAAACTTCTCCTGTCACGATTTCACCGATACGGTCTTTATATTTTTGATATTCGCTATCCTTTTCATATTCCTGAACTTTGGAAATCAGATTTTGACGAATTGCCAAAATCTCACGTCTTCCAAAATCCTCAATCTTGATTTCTGTGGATACCTCTTCACCAACTTCAAAATCCGGTTCTATTTTCACAGCATCAGAATAGGCAATCTGGCTGTTTTCATCTTCTACCTCTCCGTCTTCCACTATTTCCCTGTTTTGCCAGATTTCAAGGTCGCCTTTGTCAATATTCACGATGATGTCAAAATTCTCATCCGTACCGTAATTTTTTTGAATCTGATGACGAAAGACATCTTCCAGAATGCGCATCATAGTGGCGCGGTCAATGTTTTTAAAATCTTTAAATTCCGAAAACGACTCTACAAGATTTATGTTTTCCATAGTTCCTTTGATTAATTGGTGACACTAAAACTTCATCACAGGTTTAATTTCTTTAAGCTCTTTTAACAGGAAAGACCTGATATCTCCTCTTTTGGATTTCATGCCTTTCTTCTTTGGTTTGATGATGGGTTCTACTTCAAGCTTATGCTGGTCAACAGACAACAGGGTTCCTTCCACTATTTCATCATCTGTTGTCAACAGGACAAGCGACCGGTTTAGGTATTTGCGATACTGACGGTGCATCAGTAATGGCTTGTCTGCACCGTAGGAAGTTACCTGTAATTCATAATCTTCCTGATCACGATCCAGCCTGGATACCAGATACCGGCTTATAGACGAACACTGATCGATGCTTACGTCATTATCGCCATCCAAAACAACCATAATCTGATTGTCTTTCGAAACAGTACAACCAACCAGGTAATAGGAAGTGTTCTCTAGTTTCGACTCAATCAGTTCTTCAATGTGTTGTTTGTCAATCATATTTAAATCTGTTCATTACAAAGAAAGGGGACTTTTGTCCCCCTTCCTTTTACAACCCCTTACACTACAATGGGTTTCCCCATGTATGAAAAAATCTCTCGCCAGGGAGAGATTTCTTCTCTGCTGTCCGACCAGGGCTCGAACCTGGACTCTTCTGGACCAAAACCAGACGTGTTGCCAATTACACCATCGGACATTCTCGCAATTGGGGTGCAAATATAAATAAATTATTTTGGCTTCAACAAATTTTTTGGCCTAAAAATCACAGCTTTTTTCTTTTTCTTCTTTTGAAACGCTATTTTCTCTTATAAACACAATAGCTTCCGCTTTAAGTTGCAGTGTTTATCTGTTAATATTTTTGTCATGGCTAGGTTCATATTATTTTCTTAATTTCGTAGCCTTGTAAAAGCAAAAAAACATCTACTATGCATTATCAAAAATTGAACAATTTAATTGGTTGGGCTGTGTTTATCATTGCTTCCCTGGTTTATATACTTACCGTAGAACCAACAGCCAGCTTTTGGGATTGTGGAGAGTATATCGCAACAGCCTATAAGTTACAGGTAGGGCACCCGCCGGGAGCTCCTTTGTTTCAGATGATTGGCAGATTTTTCTCATTGTTTGCCTTTGGCGATTTGTCCAAAGTGGCACTCATGGTCAACTTGATGTCAGCCTTAGCCAGTAGCTTTTCTGTATTGTTTCTTTTCTGGATTATTACCTATTTTGCTAAAAAAATTATTACCAATTACTACAAATCATCCATTGGTACAGCAGAAAAGATTATGATTTTTGGTAGTGGTGCTGTCGGTGCTCTTGCGTTTACTTTTACAGATTCTTTTTGGTTTTCTGCAGTAGAAGGCGAGGTTTATGCTTTGTCATCCTTTTTTACTGCCATCGTTTTTTGGGCCATTACAAAATGGGAAAACAATGCGGAAGATCCGCATTCCTTTCGTTGGCTTATCTTAATTGCTTACCTTATTGGTCTTTCTATCGGTGTTCACTTGCTGAACCTTTTGGCCATTCCTGCCATTACCATTATTTATTACTACAAAAAATATAAGCCCACTCCCAGGGGGTTAACTATTGCTTTGGGAATATCGATAGTTTTGCTTGCCCTGGTAATGTATGCAATTATTCCCGGTCTGGTGAAATACGCCGGAATTTTTGAACGTGGATTTGTTAACTCTTTAGGTCTTCCTTTCAATAGTGGAACAATCTTTTACTTTGTGTTACTGATATCATTAATTGTTTTTGGTTTGCATTATACCCGCAGGCATAAGAAAGTAATTGCCAATACTGTTATTTTGGCTTTTACCTTTTTATTGATTGGTTATTCGTCGTTTACTATGCTGGTAATCCGCTCCAATGCAAATACTCCGATAGATGAAAATAATCCTGAAAGTGCGTTAAGTTTATTGGCGTATCTCAACCGCGAGCAATATGGCGACTGGCCGATTTTCTATGGTCGTTATTTTAATGCGCCCCGTGCTCAGGCTGAGGATGGAACACCGAAATATGAAAAATACTATCTGGTGATGGATGGACAGCGCGTGTTAACACGTTTTCAGGATAAAGATAAAGCCAGTGATTATATTGAAGAAGAAGGGAAAAATTATAGTCTGAAGCGTAAATATGTTATGACCGATGATGCCAAAGGCACTATTCCGGCTTACCATGATGATTTCAAAACCTTTTTTCCACGGATGTGGAGTAACTCACAGCCTCAGCATGCTCAGGCATACCGCGATTGGTCGGGCTTTAATGGTAATAATGGTATTCCGGTAGCCTACGAAGATTTTCAAGGAAAAGAACAGGTTAAGCATAAGCCAAAGTTTTTTGCGCATAACCTTAGGTATTTCTTTTCGTATCAAATTGGCCATATGTATTTCCGCTATTTTATGTGGAACTTTGCCGGAAGGCAAAATGATATACAGGGGCATGGCGGTCCTTTAAACGGAAACTGGATATCCGGCATTCCGCTTATTGATAATATGCGCTCCAGGGTTGCCCCTACTAAGGATATGCCTGTCCATATGGCTATGAACAAAGCGCATAACAAGTTTTATATGCTTCCGTTTATCCTGGGGCTTATAGGTTTAATATTCCAATACAGAGTAGATAAACGAAACAATTTTGTGGTGTTCTTAATGTTTATTATGACAGGCTTAGCCATAATTGTGTATCTGAATCAGTATCCCTATCAGCCAAGAGAACGGGATTATGCCTATGCAGCTTCTTTGTTTGCTTTTGCCATTTGGATTGGTCTTGGCGTGATGTCGCTGGCCAAAACCTTAAGTAAATACTTGCCTAAAGTATTGAGTAGTGTTTTGGTTACCATCCTGGCCCTGCTTCTGGTTCCCGGGATTATGGCCTCCGAAGGCTGGGATGATCATGATCGATCTGGTCGCTATACAGGCCTGGCTATGGCCAAGAACTATCTGAACTCTTGTGCGCCCAATGCCATATTATTTACCAATGGTGACAATGATACCTTTCCGTTATGGTATGCTCAGGAAGTTGAGGAAATTCGTACAGATGTCCGGGTTGTTAATCTCAGCTTGTTGAATACCGGATGGTATGCTGATCAAATGGCCCGTAAAGCATATAAATCTGAGCCGGTGCCTTTTAGTATGACACATGAACAGTATCGCGACGGAACCAGGGATATTTTACCTGTTTATCCTACAGGAAATAAAAACAGGCACTACGACCTGAAAGAAGTTATGCGTATTGTGGCGAGTGATAAAAAAGATCATAAGATTCGCTTGAACGATGGTCGCTATGTCAATTACTTCCCATCAAAAAAAGTAAAATTGAAGGTAGACTCCCTTGCTATAGCTGAAAATAATGTGGTGCGTCCTGAAGACAGGGATAAAATCCTCGATGAAATCAAATGGAACCTCCAGGGAAATCAAATTATGAAGAACCAAATGCTGCAGCTTGATATGCTGGCACATAACAACTGGGAGCGACCGGTCTATTTTGCCATTACAACAGGCTCTGATGCCTATATCAACCTGGAAAAATATTTCCAGGTTGAAGGACTGGCATATCGCCTGGTACCCATTGAAACAGACAAAGGCGCCCGTGGTGAAATTGGACAGGTAGCAACAGACATTATGTATGATAATATGATGAATGAGTTTGAATGGGGAAACATGAATGATAAAGATGTCTTTCTTGATTATACCAACCGGCGCATGGTGGGTAACCTGAGAAGCAACTTTGGCAGACTGGCTAATGCCTTAATTGATGAAGACGAAAATGAGAAAGCCGAAAAAGTGTGTGATAGATGTCTGGAAGTAATTCCTGACTATAAAATTCCTTATGACTATTTTATGATTTCAGTGGTGGAAGCTTATTATCGCCTGGGAGAGATGGAAAAGGGAGATGAGGTAACACAAAGGATGCTGGAAATTAGCAGCCATGATCTGGCGTATTATCAAAACCTTAAAAGGGAACAAAAACAACGGATTACACGGCAGATACAGGAAGGACTTCAAACCAATGCCTTGCTGGCTCAACTATTGAAACGATTTAAGGATAGTGATAATGATTTACTGAAAGAGGCTGAAGACTATTACCGGTCTTATGAAGAACTGTATCTTCAATATACGGAAGAAGGGAAGAGAAGATATCAGCAAATGCAGCAGCAACAATTACAGCGTCAGCAAATGCAGCAACAACAGCAACAACAGCAACAACAACAGCCGCAACAACAGCAACAAATGCAAAATTTGATTGAGCAGGGAAATTAGTCAATATACCGGGCCATGATTCGCTTAAGGCGGAACAGTTACGGATGACTATTATGAAAATGAAAAACGTGTGTTGAAGATATTTGATTTGTCAAGGAGAGCTTTCCCGTATAAATTACGGGGCGCACTAAAATCAGAATTATTAACAGATGATTCAGCAAAAAAATAACAGACGATTCAAGTTACAAACAGCTTAAGATGTTGCTTTGTTATTTGAATCGTCTTTAGTTTTTTTTACTTTTAAGCAATGTATTTAGTAAAATCACCAAAATTCCTAAGTAAACTAACCCATTCTCACCTTACCTGGCAGCTGGATAAAGACCGGCCTTTCCTCTATTTAACTTTTGATGATGGACCCATTCCGGGTCTTACCGCTGATATCCTTGACATTTTATCTGAGAAGAAAGTGCAGGCAACTTTTTTTCATGTTGGCGATAACATCCGAAAGCATCCCCGGATATTTGAACACGTTAGAAATAATGGCCATGCTGTTGGTAACCATACCATGCATCATCTTAATGGATGGAGAACTCCCAATCTGCAGTATATTAAGGACATCATGGAGGTTGACGAGTATTATAAAACACGACTTTTCCGCCCCCCTTACGGCAGAATAAAACCCTCGCAGGTGCGTCTGTTAAGGCAATATTATCAGATTGTTATGTGGTCTGTGATGAGTGGCGATTTTGATCGGTTGACCTCAAAAGAGCAATGCTATCAAAATGTAGCAAATCATATCCAGGCAGGAGCCATTATTGTGTTTCATGATAATCTTAAGGCAAAAGAAAATGTCCTTTATGCTCTGCCGCGCATTATAGATTATGCAAAAAATCTGGGCTATGAGTTTAAAATACTGGGCGAAGATATTGGAAAAATAAAATAGAAAAAAAGCCAAAAAAAATTTGGAATTAATTAAAAGTTATATTAAATTTGATATGATTCAAATTAATTAATTTAAAAACAAATCATTATGGATGGAGTAAACAGAGTTATCCTTCTTGGAAACCTGGGGGCAGACCCCGAAGTTAAGACCTTTGATGACGGAAACAAAATCATTCGTCTGTCATTGGCAACCAACGAAACCTACAAAAACAGAAATGGTGATAAAGTTTCATCAACGGAGTGGCACAACGTCATTGTCCGTCGTCAGGGTTTAGCAGAAGTTGTGGAGAAGTACCTTAAAAAGGGAAATCAGATTTATGTGGAAGGACGAATTAAAACCCGTAAATGGCAGGACAAAGAAGGGAATAACCGTTATACAACGGAGATTCTAATGGATAATATGACGATGTTAGGCGGCGGGCCTAAATCTGATGTCAGTACAGCTAGCCAAAGTGAGCCACCTCAAACAGAAGAACCACCTATTGAAGGTAATGATGGAGACGATTTGCCATTTTAAGTATTCTTTGCAAGTAGTGAAAAAAGCATGACCTCTGGTCATGCTTTTTTGTTTTTTAGTTGTGGGCCCACCTGGACTTGAACCAGGGACCACTTGATTATGAGTCAAGTGCTCTAACCAACTGAGCTATAGGCCCTAAAATAAATAAGTCCAATATGTTCGCATTGCGATACTGAACTCTACCCATGAATTAAGTTCGCCGTTTTCGGCCCGGCAAAGATAAGTATTTTTTCATTTTTAAGATACATATCTGCGGTTTTATTCATTCTTCTCTTTATACAGTAGCTCGATTGCTTTTTGTTCGGCCTGTATTAGCCCTTTGTCTGTTATCAAGCGGCTTACAAACCTGGCTGGTGTAATGTCAAATCCATAATTAGCTACTTTGGATTTTTCGGGAACTAATTGAATCGAAACTTCACGGTTGCGATACCATCCGCTTATCGTTCTAACTTCATGTTCCTGTCTTTGTTCTATGGTGGTTTCCCTGAAGACATCAGTCATATCAAAGTCGATGCTGGAGACTGGCAGGGCCACATAAAAAGGGATATTATTTTCTTTTGCAGCTAAAGCCTTGAGGTAAGTTCCTATTTTATTAACCACATCTCCTTTTATGCTGGTACGGTCACTACCCACTATTACTGCGTCAATTAAGCCTTTCTGCATCAAAAGGCCGCCGGTATTATCAGGGATTACAGTGTGGTCAATGCCATGATGGCCCAGTTCCCAGGCTGTTAGCCGGGCTCCCTGATTGCGTGGGCGAGTCTCATCGACATATACATGAATTGGAATACCCTCATCATATGCCATATACATCGGCGCTGTGGCTGTGCCATAATCCACACAAGCCAGCCAGCCGGCGTTGCAGTGGGTAAGAATGTTAACCGTACTTTTTTTCTTTTTCCATAAATCATGAATTAACGGCAGACCAAATTTCCCAATGGATTGGGATCGTTGTATTTCTTCTGTTCTTAGCTTTTCTGCAGCCAGCAATGTTTTTGTAATTCGGTTTTCATCCGTATCGCTTTCGCAGATCTGTCGTAAAACAAACTGAATTCCATAGCGTAGGTTGACAGCAGTTGGGCGAGCTGTATTCAGCTTTTCAGCTTGTTTTTGTATTGCTGATGACGATCCATGGCTTTCAAGAGCGGCCAGATAAAGACCATAAGCAGCTGTTACACCAATAAGTGGAGCTCCGCGAACTTGCATCTCCCGTATGGCTTTGTAGGCGTCTGCGCTACTGCTGAGCTCCAGAATGCTCGTTTCAAATGGTAATTTCTGCTGATCCAGGATATAGACCCTGGTCTTTGTATCTGTTTTTTTTGTCCAGATACTTGTATAAGGGATACCGTCAACATTCATATTTCAGTAATTTTGCAGCTGTAAAAATAGAATATACAACGAAATTAGCAGCTATGATGACAATAAAAAATATCATTTTTGATTTTGGCGGTGTGCTTTATGATATTGATTTTTCGCTGATGGAAAAAGCTTTTAGAGATATTGGTGTCAGGAATATTGAGCAGGTATCACGGCAGTTGACTGCGGAAAGGACTTTTGATCATCTGGAAACCGGAGCTATGAGTCCGGATGAGTTTCGTGAGCAAATCCGGGTGACTAGCGGGATCAATTTTCAGGACCACCAAATAGATAAAGCCTGGAATGCTTTACTAATTGGATATCAGAATAGGCGAATGCAAATGCTTGAGCAGGTAAAAAAGCACTACCGGATATTTCTTTTGAGTAATTCCAACCTCATTCATTTTTGGAAATATCAAAAAGAGCTTCAGGAACACTATAATATGACCACTTTTGATGCTATTTTTGAGAAGCCGTATTTTTCCTTTGACATCGGCTATCGCAAACCTAAGCGGGAGGCCTTTGATTTTGTCCTTAAAAGCAGTAACTTAAGGCCAGATGAGACCTTATTTATTGATGATACTTTAGAGCATATTCAGGGTGCTGATAAACTTGGGATAAAAACAAAACACCTCGATCTTAATGCTGGTGAAGAAGTGGTAAACTTGTTTGATGGGAATGGAATGCTTAAAGTTAAATTTTAAGTTCCTGTTCAATTTCAGTTAAGACTTGATTTACCCCGCTAAACGTTTTTGCTTCATACAGGCGAATACGAAACGGTTTAAAGTTTTTAATCCCTTTAAAATAATTCCGGTAAAATTTTCTCATTTCAATAACGGCTCTTTCTTCGCCTTTCGTTAAAATGGATGCTTTTAGATGTTGTTTGACAACAGCTGTGCGTGTTTCAATATTGGGTGGAGGTTGATTTTTGCCTTTTAGTAATGCTTTTGTTTCTTCAAAGATCCAGGGATATCCCATGGCTGCTCTGCCTATCATCAGTCCATCCACAGGGTAGTGCTTCAGTTTTTCTATCGCATCAGCGGGTGTAAAAAGGTCGCCATTACCAATCAGTGGGATTTGAAATGTTGGGTCTTTGGCTATTTCACCAATCAGGTTCCAGTTGGCTTGTCCTCCGTACATTTGCGAGCGGGTACGGCCATGGATTGTCAGCATGGAAATCCCGGTGTCTTGCAGACGGTAAGCAACATCCAGGATGTTTATATGGTCCTGGTCCCATCCCAGACGTGTTTTCGCTGTTACCGGAAGATCAACGGCATTGACAACTGCTTTGGCAATTGCTGTCATACGGGGAACATCCTTCAATAGCGCAGCTCCACCGCCTTTAGAGACAACCTTTCGCACCGGACAGCCAAAATTCAAATCGATGAAATTGGGGTTTTTTTCGGCTATCATCTGGGCTGCTGTTGCCATATTTTGAGGATCGTGCCCGAAAATCTGCACCCCCAGCGGCTGTTCTGAGTCCGTAAAATCAAATTTTGACTTACTTTTTTCGACATCACGCACCAGAGCTTCTGAAGAAATAAATTCTGTAAACACTATATCTGCCCCATGTTGACGACAGATTTGCCGGTATACGCCATCAGTGATGTTTTCCATGGGCGCCAACATCAATGGCATGCTTCCCGCCTTAATAATTTCTGGTTTCATTCTGATGCGTGTGCTTTTTTAATATTTTTGAGCAAAAATAGTGTTTTCATCATGTCAAAAGAACCTTTTTTTAAAGATCTGAGTCCCTTTGCCCAAATCACCATTTTTCTTGCTGTGGTTCTGGGGTTTTTGTTTTTGTTTTCTTTGTTGTCCGTTTTTTTAA
>JBNJHE010000037.1:0-21917 GCA_051748205.1 Bacteroidota bacterium
GGAGCAACCTGCAGAAAAAGTCTGGGAAATAATGTAACCCGGGTATAACCTGAAACTTGACAACCTGGTTGCTGTTTAACATTATTGGCGATAATTATTGAGGCGATAACAAACCGTAAGCAATTTAATTTAGAGGATGCTAAGGTTTAAAATCTTCATTTTGAGAGAAGCCGCTTTTTTCTGAACGCGTCGAATGAGAAAACAAAACGAATCCGGTTTTTGAATGCCCCAACGGCTGAATCCATGTTTTGGGATACAAGTAATTGGTAGTTTTGCCTTCCTGGTGCGCCGAATTAGGCTCCTTTCAAAAAAAATGGCTGCCAGCCTGATGAATTTGTCGTATGGCGTAATGTTGTATGTTGCCTTCCCAAGCTCCGAATAAAACTCACCCTGGTGGAGATACGGCATGGGATGCCATCCATTCTGACAGTCACGGACTATATTTCCTGTATCACCAAAATTCCGTACAGCAAATAATTGTTCCGGACAATGGTGCAAACGCCTGATACAGCATCTTTAATCCCCGGACTTTTTATTTGTTGGCATATACATTGATCGTCCGCACTGTGTAAATTTTTTATCAGCCTGTACCGGTAGTTGATAAGTCTCAATAAACGCCTGAAGTAACGTCCTGAATTTTTCTGCCTGCGTTTCGTCTAATTGTGGATTAAGGTTATACAGGAAATAATCTATCTTTCCGTCTTTATTGAAATAAACTTTGTTGAAACAACCGGTTTGTTTTTCCCAAACGAAATCATGATCCTGTAAATAGGAACCCAGGTCCTGTAACATTGCCTGCCAGCTTTGTATGAACTCGCCACTTTTATCATTAAACAAAGCTGAATCCGGATTAGCATTTACAGCATCTACATATTTTTTATCCAGGTTACTCACTGAAAAACCTTTTTCCCGACCTTCCTTTATTGTCATGGCTTCTTGTCCATAACCCACTAAATAAAAGAACATCAACATTGAAATCAGACTAATAATTTTTCGCATAATTATTTGGTTTTTAATAACTGTTTATTTCGTTGTAATCAGAAATGAAAGTATCCGGTCAAGTTCATTTTTTGAGATAATTACCACCTAAAACCCGCAGGTCAATAGCATAACTTTGGCATGCGGCCTGTTTTTGTAAAATATTCTGTTTATGAAGCAAATCTACAAAAAAAATATTATTCAATCCACCTAAAATATCCGGGCATATTTTTATTGCTGACCGATCACTATATATTAGCCCCAATTATAACCGGGCAAAAAAATGTAAATTGCGAGTTATATGAAAAGAAAAATCAGAAGACAATTAAACACTATAACATGAAAAATCTAAGTCGATCTAATATAAAGAGGGGTCAACATCCGCCGGAATGGCAGGTGGAAAATGACATAAGGCGTTGTCAAAGTGCAGGATTTTGGGGGTCAGCATAGTCCGGTGTCTGCAAGCTAAACCTTCGTTTCTCTCAAATACGATAATGTGTGAAAGATAAACTGTGTTTTTGTAACTTTGTTTCATGCAAGATTCCAGCTTAAATAATACACTTTGCATTATTGCCGAATCAATCCCTGGCAATGTGGCCATTATTAAACCCGATGGCGATATTTGCTGTGTTAATCAAAATTGGATTGATTTTGGACATAAGAATGGAATCAGCATCAAGACAAACTGGCTGGAATACAACTACTATGCAATTTGCAAAACCTCAGATGGAGAAGACAGTGAAATAGCAGATGATGTTTTGCAAGGCATGCACAAGCTGATCAACAAAACCTTAGAATCTGTCTTCTTCGAATACGCCTGTCATAGTCCTTTTGAAAAAAGGTGGTTTGAATTAAGAGCCAAACGAATCGAAATTCAGGACAGCACATTTATATGTTTAATCCACAATAATGTTACGGAAAAAGTAAAGGCACAAATCAAGCTATCCGATAGCCAAAAAATGTTTCGCATTATCACCGAAAATGCTCCTTACGGTGTTGGGTTAAGCAAGGGGAATACTACGCATTATGCAAATCCCAAACTATTGGAATACCTCGAATATGATAATTTTCAGGATTATGTAAACACACCACTTTCTGATACGGTGCATCCCGATGACAAACATATTATTGACGAGAAGCTTAGGCTGATCCGGGAAAATAAGGCAGATTATCCGTTTAATGTAAAATTGCGGTTTATTACAACAAAAGGTAAATCCCGGTTCTTCTCGGTTGATGTGTATGAAGTTGAAATTGATAAAGAAAAATATAACCTGGTAAATGTAGTTGACGAAACGGACAAGCGAATCGCAGAACGTTCGGAAAAACAATTAGTGATAGATGCGCTTTACTTATACCGCAAACAAGAAATCCTGGAGTCGTTTTCGCAGTTTCTTGAAAGCCTTGGGGATAAGAAAAAATTCGGCGACGAAGACTTATCCCAATTCTCCCAAATCAAACAAGAATTTAAGTTTCATGCCAAAGACTGGGAGCTTATGAAGACCCACTTCAGGCTCATTCACAAAGATTTCTTTGAAACCCTGTCTGGCCGTTATCCCTCACTTACTCAGCATGATTTGAATTTTTGTGCCATGTTAAAGCTTAATTTTGCCACTAAGGAAATGGCTCGTTATTTGAATATAAAAGAGAGTAGTGTAAAACGCCAAAAAGTCAGGCTGAAAAAGAAGTTAGAATTAGGGCAGGAAGATAGCCTAATCGCATATGTTCAGTCAATCTAAAAGTTTGTCACCCATTTGTCACCCCTTCATGGTTTTACATCCACCTTACCTTTGGTGTATATTTGCTGCTTGATACTTTATAAAGCATTATGGCTTGATAGGCTGACAGTTTTATTAGCGTAAACTGCGCTTTTGCAACAGAGGTTACCAAAAATGGCAATTTATTTAGTTTTCAGTGACTAATGAAGCCGGTTGAATTGAAACGAGTACTATAGGTTTTAAAACATTGCAGGAATGGAAAGCACTCATAAGTATGTGGTAACGAACTATCTGAATGCTTTGTTAGACGGCAACCGAAAACAAGCCAGGCAAGTATGTCTGGATTTTATCAAAGCAGGCAACTCTATTAAACAATTGTATGAGCAGTTGATGAAGCCTGCCCTTTATGAAGTGGGAAGGCTTTGGGAGCAAAACAAGATAAGTGTGGCAAATGAACACATTGCAACAGCAATAACCGAAGGTATTCTAAATTCCTTTTATGCTGACATTTTTCCTGATAAATACAATGGCAAAAAGGCCGTGCTGGCTTGTGTTGAAGACGAAGAGCATCAGGTTGGTATAAAAATGGTAGCCGATGTTTTTGAAATGAATCAATGGGAGAGCTTTTTCCTGGGAACCGGCTTCCCTAACTCAGAACTAATCAAATATATTAAAGAAGTACAACCCGACATCATGGCCATTTCTTTGAGTGTTTATTTCAATTTTGCACGCTTAAAACAAATGATACAAGAATTAAAAAGTGAATTTCCAGAAATAAAAATAATTATTGGTGGACAGGCACTTTCGCATTTATCTGACAATGACTTTGCAGAATGGAATGATATTACATACATCAAAGATTTAAACCAGTTGGATACATATTTAAAACACTTAAAATAGAAGCAATATGTCTAAAGAAACTCTATTAAAAACAGCGAATCAGCTTCACCAGCCTGCTGCAGAAGCAAGAAAAGAGTTTAGTGAAAAACTAAATGCATTGGTTGAACAAATGAACCAAACTATGCTTAAGCGCGCCGATATTAACGAGCTCGTTGGTGCTGACAATATTGAAATGATGAAAGACAACCATGCCAATCATGCCCGTTTTATGGAATCGGTGTTTGATAACTTTGTGCCTGATGTTCTGGTTGATACCGTTCTGTGGGTTTTTCGTGCATACCGTTCACGTAATTTTAGTTCAACCTACTGGGCAGCACAATTAAATGCCTGGATGAATATTTACAGTAAGGAATTGTCAGAAAATACCTATTCTGAAATACAACCTTATTATAAATGGATGCAAGTGAATATTCCTTTATTCAATCAGCTTGCCGAAGAAGATATAGAAGCACCACTTACATCTCACTAGCAGGTCTATGCAAACAGCTTTTATCAAGGAATGGAATAACGTCATCTCAGAGATGAAACTGGCTTCGGAGAATGCAGCTTTGGCCTGGTATTCTTCGGATGAGGTGTTGATGGAAGCGAACGAGCTAATGTGTCGTTTACTTGGCACTACACAGCAAGCTTTACAGCCTTCCCATTTTTTTATAAATCCTGATTTTTCGAAGCTTAAAAAACTTCAAGCCGATGAGAATCAATTGATATTTAAAGGTTTACTCACTATAGGTAATTTTTCCAATACAAGCTATGTGCTCAATGCCCATATCTTCTGGAAGGACGATGTGTTTTTTATTTATGCAGAAACCGACACCCTGGCGTTATTCGAGGATAATAAGAAAATGAGTCGCCTTAATCAGCAGGTGAACAATCTGCAAAGGCAACTGATGAAAGAAAAGAACAAGCTGGAAAAAACCCTGGAGGAACTAAAAGAAACCCAGCAAATGCTTATCCAATCGGAAAAGATGAATGCCCTGGGGCAAATGGTCGCCGGTGTTGCTCACGAAATCAATAATCCCATCGCTTTTGTAGCAAACAACTTGCACGAACTAAAAAAGTATTCTAATGAGATTTTTGAAGCATTTGAGGAATTGGAAATCAACTTTAATTCTTCTGAAAATTCAGCGGCATTAAAAATGTTGCAAAAAGTTAAAAATCAGCATGAATTTGAATACCTGACACAGGATGTATCCGATGTGATTATTGAGTCGCAGACGGGTATTGAAAGAGTGAAAAAGATTGTGGAGGATTTACGTCGTTTTTCCAGACTGGACGAGTCAGATATTAAACACATCGACCTGGTGGAGAATATGCAATCTACTTTGACCATTATCAAACCCGAAATGGAAAAAAAGAAAGTTGATTTTCAAATGGACGCTCCACAGCAGCTATTTACCAATTGCTATCCCGGGCAGTTGAATCAGGCCTTGCTCAATATTTTAATTAATGCCATTTATGCGGTTGATAATGAAGGTAAGATATATTTAAACATGGAGCAGGGTAATTCCGAAATTCATATTTCTGTTTCAGACAATGGTACTGGCATCAAAGAGAAGGATCTGGATAAAATATTTAATCCCTTCTTTACTACAAAGCCGGTTGGAACTGGCACTGGCATGGGTTTAAGCATAACATATAAAATAATTACTGAATTACATAAGGGGAAAATCAATGTGGAATCAGAACTAAATAAGGGCTCGACGTTTAAAATTACAATACCGCAATATTAAAATCAGAATTCTATGTTTGAAGAGTTAAAGGAAAAGCATCTATTAATAATTGACGATGAAATTGATATCACAAAATCACTTTTCCGTCAATTCCGCAGAAAATATAATGTTCATACTGCAACTAATGGAAATGAAGCACTTGGAATAATGGAGGAGCAACCCATACAGGTAGTGTTGTCAGACCAACGCATGCCCGGTATGACCGGTGTGGATTTCTTTAACAGAATAAAAGATAAATATCCTGATGCCTTAAAATTGATTCTTACCGGCTATTCCGATATCGAAGCAGTTGTGGGCGCTATTAACGAAGGACAGGTGTTTCGCTATCTAACCAAGCCCTGGAGCCCTGCAGAGCTGGATTTGGCAGTTAAAGAGGCTTTTGAAAAATATGAATTAATCACCAACAATAAAAGTCTATTAAAACATCTGGAGCAAGCCAATGCCAATTTGGAGGAGAAAGTTAAGGAACGTACTTACGAACTCGAATCTGCCAATCACAGGCTTAAACATTTGAATATCGAGAAAAATAAGTATATTGGTATTGTTGCTCACGATTTGCGTAATCCTATTGGAAATGCATATAACTTTTCAGAATTATTGGTTTCCGATTTTCATGGGTTTTCAGAAGACGAGAAAATGGAGTTTCTTGGCCTTATAAAAAACCGATGTGGGTATTCTCTTAAGCTGATAGAAGATTTTCTGGATACATCTAAAATTGAGGCCGGCATTTTAGATTTGAATTTTAAGCAATGGGATTATAAACAGATTGTTTCTGACTGTATTGCTCAAAACCAGATGTTTGCAAAGAAAAAGAATCAACAGATTATTTTTGAACCATCTGATGAAAACATCAAAGTGCTATGTGATAAAGATAAGATTGAACAAGTAATCAATAATTTACTCGGTAATGCCATAAAATATTCACCGAAGAATAAGAAGATTTGGATAAGGCTGGCGTCAGAGGGATCTCAAATAGAGACTGTAGTGAAAGACCAGGGGGAAGGCATATCCGATAATGAAATCGAGTCCTTATTTAAAGATTTTCATACCACCTCAGCAAAGCCCACGGATGGCGAAAAAGCTACGGGTTTAGGTCTGGCCATTGCAAAAAAGATTGTGAAATCGCACAAGGGAAGTATTTCAGTAAAAAGTGAAATCGGTATTGGCAGTGAGTTTGGTTTTGTGTTACCAATTCAAGGCGAAGCAGCCGTTGGTAGTAGTTAGTAGACGCATCATCTTGCTATATCAGATATTACAAAGCCTTAATATTAATTGCATTCACCAGATTCCGCCATGGCAGAAAACAAAAAAGAGCAGAAGCCCCTATTGCTCACTACTCTTCCTTAATACTGTTTTGTGGAGCTGCCGGGAATCGAACCCGGGTCCAAACAAGCTGCTAAAATGCTTTCTACATGCTTAGTCTTTCTTTGATTGTCGAAAAGCTACCGGCGAAAGACCAACCTATAGCTTCCTTATTCCCTGAATTTCGCTACGAAGTCGGGACATCCTTCGCAACTATCTCACCTTTTTCTGATGCTCCGGACGGGCCACCGGCAAGAGTGGTTGCCCGGGGAACAAATGGGACGCAGTCCTATCGACTACGCGGCCATTGAATAATTGTAATCGTTGCCATTTATAGGCTGTTGAGAATTGAGTTTTACGAGCCAATTACCCAATGCTCGGCATGCTTACAGTCCAACATGACTTGCTGTCAAATCCAGGTCAGCCCCGTTTTTCTGTTTGCTTTTGTGCTGTTTAACTACTTTATCCCTCAAAAATCAAACCAAAATATTTGACTGGCTTGATTATCGAAAAAAACAAGCTGGTTGCTGGCAAAATTATACTTTTTTTTATGATCTGTGACCAACGTATTCGCTTTCTTACTTTTTCTTTCGCTTTGGTTGGCTATTTTTTTGACATATACAGCAGGAAGTATAGCATAAAAAAGGCCGCCCTTTTGGCAGCCTTCAGCCGTATAGCTTATAATCTTTTTCTCTTTTTTCCTTTTGACTTTTTTCCTGTCCGGGGTGCTTCGGCGATTTCCAGATTCATCTTTCGGCCCAGAAATTCTTTGCCTGTCAATGCTCCTTTTACCTTGTCAGCATATTTTGTGTCAACCTCGAAAAAGGAAAAGCTGTCTTTCAGGTCAATTTGACCGACAGGGATATCGCGGTTTCGCGTATAGTCATTAATCATTCCAATGACTTTCTTCGGTTGCAGTCCGTCTTTCTTGCCCACATTAAGGAAGAAGCGCGTAAATTCTCCGTCGCCATTAATTCTGCGTCTTTCTTTACCGCTTTTATGATCTTTTTCTCTGGACGATCCCTCTGCCTTTTTATTCAGGTCGGGGGCATTTTTGTAATATTCCAGAAAACGATTAAACTCGATAGATACAAAATGCTTAATCACTTCTTCTTTGCTCATCCAGGCCAGTTTTTTGTTCACCGTCTCCATGAAAGGATCAATCTTATCCTTGTCAACGACAGTGTTTTCCATGCGGTCCAGCAGGTTGAACAGTTGTTTTTTGCAGATTTCCTCACCCGAAGGTACGGGCATTTTCTCGCATTTTTTGCCAATCATTTTTTCGATTCGCTCTATTTTATGCTTTTCCTTAAAGTTGATAAGTGAAATTGCCACACCCGACTTTTCGGCACGCCCTGTACGGCCACTGCGGTGCGTATATATTTCCAGCTCGTCCGGCAGATTATAGTTAATCACATGACTAATGTCGTTCACATCCAGGCCGCGGGCGGCCACGTCAGTAGCGACCAGCATTTGAAGCGAGCGTTCACGGAATCGTTTCATCACATGGTCGCGTTGCGATTGTGACAAATCGCCATGCAAGGCATCCGCATTATAACCATCACGAATTAGCTTGTCAGCAATTTCTTTTGTTTCCATGCGCGTACGGCAAAAAACAATGCTATAAATATCCGGATTCACATCGGCGATTCGCTTTAGTGCAATATAGCGATCCCGGGCATGTACCTGATAGTATATGTGCCGGATGTTGTCAGCGCCGGAATTTTGTTTTCCGATCGTTATCTTTTCGGGATTGTGCAGATAGTTTTTAGAGATATGTGTTACTTCTGACGACATGGTAGCCGAAAACAACAGCGTACGTTTTTCCGCAGGAGTAGTCTTTAGGATTTCATCCAGCTCTTCACGGAATCCCATGTTCAGCATCTCGTCAGCCTCGTCCAGCACAACGGTTTCTATAGCATTTATTCTGGCTGCCTTCCGCTTTATCAGATCGATCATGCGTCCGGGCGTAGCCACAATAATATGAGCACCCCGCTTTAGGGCACGAATCTGGGTGTCCATGCTCGCACCACCATATACCGGAACAATATTGATATTGCCCAAATATTTGGAGTAGGTTTGCAAGTCTTTGGTTATCTGGACACAGAGCTCCCGGGTGGGGGAAAGCACCAGCGTTTGGACGTTGTTATTTGCAGGATCCGTCAAATCCAGTAAGGGTAAACCAAAAGCAGCTGTTTTGCCCGTCCCCGTCTGGGCCAGGCCTATGATATCTTTTGTAGTGTTGAAAATGGAGGGAATAACTTTTTCCTGTATTGGGGTCGGTTTGTTAAATCCAAGTTCTTCAATTCCTTTTAGCAAATTGGGCGATAATCCCAATGCATTAAATGTTAGCATTTGTTGTTGTTAATTTATGAGCCGCAAAAGTAGATAATTATTTGATGTGCCATACAGTTTTTACAATTAATCCGTGTCAAAATTAATGAAAGGGTCTGTTTTTAACATCTTTTCTGCGCTGGAGTGAATTACTTTTGGTTTTGATTTTACTATATCATGAGCCCAGTCTAAAAAGCCTTAAGACCCCTAAATCCACTGAAGGGGACTTTTTCAAACTGTTGATTTTTAGCAGTGTCCCTTTAGGGTATAGAGGTAAAAACGGTAAAAATCAGTAGTTTGAAGGCATTTTAGGTCGGCCTCATTTTTGGTTCCACTTTTTATGACCTGGTTCTATACCTATATTTATATGGAGTGACCCAGGCGCGATTTTATGGACCAAACACTATTTAAATTGAATATAAATTAGCGATAGAACATAATATATTTGACTTGATATGATGATTTATTTAATTTTACCCCCTTGAACTTAAAATCAAATATTATGAAAAATGTTAAATCTCTACTTTTCTTGTCTTTAATGGTATTATCTTCTATGGTCTTTTTCACATCCTGTGATAAAGATGATGATGATGACACGAACAACAAGGACACACAGGTTGAGTGGGAAGTGCTGGTATACGGTCGTCCGACCTGTGGCCTGTGCAATGCTTTTAAAGACGCTGCTGATGCTGAAGGTTTGGAATATACCTTTTATGACATCGACACCGACAGCGAAAAGAATTCTGAAATGTGGGATAAGCTTAACGATGCAGGCATGGGTGGTGGCTCAATTACATTGCCTGTTGTAGATGCATATGTTGATGGCGAGTCGCATATGTTTTCCAATCCTTCTGTGGCGGAAGTGATGGATGTATTACCCTAGCATTATTCAATCGTTATTCGATAGAAAAGGTGGCTTTTCCTTAAGGCCACCTTTTTTCTTTGCTTCAGTCAAAAAAAAAAGTAAAAAACATTTGTTTGTTTCAAAAATAATGTCTTTCTTTGCATCCGCAAAACAAAGAGGTATTTTAAATCTTTGTTTTACAAGTAAAAACGGAAATTTTTCCGGGACCTGATAAATAAAGGCGACTATAGGTTCCAAACATATCGCCTTGAGTAAGAAAGCCTGGCTTTCTTTTACTTCCTTATCTCTCCCGTAAATCTTTCCAAAACAATAAATGAATTAGCTTTGCTGCCCTCACATAAAGAGGTGAACAACAGATTAATTAAATAAGCAAATATGCCAACAATTCAACAGCTTGTAAAAAAAGGACGTAAGCAGGTGTTCGAGAAAAGTAAGTCCCCTGCACTGGATTCTTCCCCTCAAAAACGGGGAGTATGTGTACGGGTGTATACCACTACGCCAAAGAAGCCGAATTCTGCAATGCGTAAGGTTGCCAGGGTTCGTCTGACCAATGGAAAAGAGGTGAATGCATATATTGGTGGTGAAGGCCACAATTTACAGGAACACTCCATAGTGCTGATCCGGGGCGGACGTGTTAAAGACCTACCCGGTGTTCGTTATCATGTGGTGCGTGGTGCACTGGATACCTCTGGTGTCGACGACCGTTCACAGCGCCGCTCTAAATATGGAACCAAGAAACCTAAGAAGAAATAATCAAAGGTAATTCGTTGTTGCAATGAGAAAATCAAAAGCTAAAAAGAAGCTGATCCTGCCGGATCCCAAATATAAAGAGGTTATCGTCACCAAGTTTGTCAATAACCTGATGTTGCAAGGTAAAAAATCCCGTGCCTTTCAGATTTTTTATGATGCCATGGATATTGTCGATGAAAAGATGGAAGAAAACGCTCTGGATGTGTGGAAAAAAGGGCTTAGCAATGTAACCCCTAATGTGGAGGTGAAATCCAGACGTATTGGCGGTGCTACATTTCAAATCCCTACTGAAATCCCTGCTGCGCGTAAACAATCCATTGGCATGAAAAACATGATCAAGTTTGCTCGCAAACGGCATGAGAAATCTATGGCTGAAAAACTGGCCGGCGAAGTTATGTCGGCGTATAAAGAAGAAGGTGCTGCCTTTAAACGTAAAGAAGAAACACACCGTATGGCGGATGCCAATAAAGCATTCTCGCATTTTAAATTTTAACCGGAAAAGAAGAGCTTAGTTTTTAATGGAAGAAATTAACAAATTATACAAGACCAGGAATATCGGGATTATGGCCCATATCGACGCCGGTAAGACTACCACTACCGAGCGAATCTTGTATTATACCGGGAAAAGTCATAAAATGGGTGAAACCCACGATGGGGGGGCTACCATGGACTGGATGGAGCAGGAGCAGGAACGGGGCATTACTATTACCTCTGCGGCTACCACCGTCTATTGGAAATATGATCAGGATGATTATAAAATTAATATTATTGATACCCCTGGCCATGTTGATTTTACCGTAGAAGTGGAACGCTCCTTAAGGGTGTTGGATGGTGCGATTGCTTTGTTTTGTGCTGTTGGTGGCGTGGAGCCGCAAAGTGAAACGGTTTGGCGGCAGGCTGATAAATACCATGTGCCCCGATTGAGCTTTGTCAATAAAATGGACCGCTCTGGTGCCGACTTTTATAATGTCCTTCGCGAAATCAAAGAAAAACTCAAATCCAATCCCGTACCTCTTCAGATTCCTATCGGACATGAAGATGATTTTCGGGGTGTTGTTGATTTGATTGAAAATAAAGCCTACGAATGGGATGATACCACACAGGGAATGAAATATGTGGAAGTGCCCATTCCTGAAGACCTCAAAGAGACGGTTGTGAAATATCGGAATCTGTTAATCGAAGGTGTCGCTGAAGAAAGCGATGAACTGTTTGAGAAATTTCTCGATGATGGCGATTCTATTACACCTGAAGAAATTTTGGAAGCCGTTCGCAAGGCCACTATCGATCTTCGCATCACACCAGTACTTTGTGGTTCTGCCTTTAAAAATAAAGGGGTGCAACGCCTGCTGGATGCTGTTATACGCTATCTGCCCAGCCCGGTAGATGCGCCTGCTGTTGATGGTATTAATCCGAAGACAAACGAGGCCGAAGATCGTAAGCCTGTAGGTGATAACCGCATGGCTGCACTGGCATTTAAGATCGCTACCGATCCTTATGTCGGACGTATTGCCTTTTTCCGAATTTACTCCGGAACCCTCAAAGCCGGTTCCTATGTCCTTAATGCTTCTACAGGTAAAAAAGAACGGATATCCCGTATCTTACAAATGCATGCCAATAAGCGCACACCACTGGATCAGATCGAAGCCGGTGATATTGCTGCCGCTGTTGGGTTTAAAACAATTCATACCGGTGATACACTGTGTGATGAGAAATATCCTATCACTCTGGAGAATATGGATTTTCCCGAGCCTGTGGTTAGTGTTGCTGTAGAACCTAAATCACAAAAAGAACTGGATAAACTGGGAGCCTCACTGGCGAAACTGGCCGAAGAAGACCCCACATTTAAGGTTCGTACCGACCAGGATACTGGTCAAACAATTATTAGCGGAATGGGCGAATTGCATCTTGAAGTATTGATTGATCGCCTGCAACGTGAATTTAAAGTAGGATGTAGCCAGGGCGAACCGCAAGTGACATACAAAGAAGCACTACGCGGAGAGGTGCAGCATCGCGAAGTATATAAGAAACAAACCGGAGGCCGTGGTAAATTTGCTGACATTCAGGTGGTAATTAGTCCTTCTGATAAGCCGGAAGATGGTCTGGAGTTTGTCAATGAAATTAAAGGTGGAAATATTCCGCGCGAATTTATCCCCTCTGTGGAAACAGGTTTTAAAAATGCTATGCTGAATGGCCCGCTGGCGGGTTATGAAGTTCAAAATCTTAAAGTTGTTCTGAAAGATGGCTCATACCATGCGGTAGACTCTGATCAGTTATCCTTTGAGGTTTGCGCTCGGCAAGCATTTAAAAATGCTGCTGCCAAAATGCAGAAAGTCCTTTTGGAACCGGTAGCGCGTTTAGAAGTTATTACCCCCGAGGAATCGATGGGTGATGTGATTAGTGATTTGAACCGCCGCCGTGGACACTTGAATAACGTCTCTGCCAAAAGTGGTTCGCAAATTATTGATGCCGAGGTGCCTTTAGCTGAAATGTTTGGTTATGTGACAGCGCTGCGCACCATTGCTTCCGGAAGAGCAACATCGTCGATGGAGTTTTCGCATTTTGCCGAATGCCCGAAAGATGTTACCGAGGCAGTGCTTAAAAAAGTTAAAGGAATTGAAGTTTAATTAGGTCGAATATAAAACGAACGTAAGGTGAGTCAAAAGATCAGGATTAAGTTAAAGTCGTACGATTACAATCTCGTTGATAAATCAGCTGATAAGATTGTAAAAACTGTAAAGTCAACAGGCGCTGTAGTAAGTGGCCCTATACCTTTACCAACAAACAGAAAAGTCTTTACTGTATTGCGTTCGACGTTTGTAAACAAGAAGTCGCGTGAGCAGTTTGAGCTCAATTCATACAAACGTTTGCTGGATATTTACAGTACTACATCCAAAACAATCGACGCTCTGATGAAATTGGAGCTTCCCAGTGGTGTAGAAGTGGAAATTAAAGTGTAGGTTACGTAAGACAGCTAAAAAATTAGAACAATGTCTGGATTAATAGGAAAGAAAATTGGAATGACAAGTGTGTATGATCAGAACGGGAAGAATATTCCCTGTACGGTCATTCAGGCTGGTCCGTGTGTTGTGACCCAGGTCAAGACAAAAGCTACGGATGGTTACGATGCTATTCAATTAGCATATGACGACATGGCGGAGAAAAATGTCAACAGACCAATGATGGGGCACTTCAAAAAAGCCAAAACAACCCCCAAGCGTCGGATAGCTGAATTTACCCGTTTTGAAGAGAAAAAGCAGTTTGGTGATAAATTGGATGTCAATGTTTTTATTGAAGGGGAATTTGTTGATGTTGTAGGCTATACCAAAGGCAAAGGTTTTGCTGGTGTAATGAAGCGTCACGGTTTTCATGGGGTAGGAGATGCTACGCACGGTCAGAAAGACCGCCAGCGTGCTCCTGGCTCTATCGGAGCTTCTTCCGACCCTTCGCGTGTCTTTAAAGGGATGCGCATGGCCGGACGAAAAGGGAATGATCGTGTGAAAATGATCAACCTGCAGGTGATGAAAATCGACGAGGAAAAAAATCTATTAGTGGTTAAGGGAGCTGTTCCCGGACCCAAAGGTTCATATGTAATTGTGGAAAGATGGAGTTAGTAGTATATAACAAAAACGGTAATAAGACAACCAGAAAGGTGGACCTGGCTGATGATATTTTTAATGTCGAGCCGAACGACCATCTGATTTATCTGGATGCAAAACGTGTAATGGCGCATCGCCGTCAGGGAACGCATAGTACCAAAGAACGTTCCGCACTGAGTGGTAGCCGCCGCAAACTGAAACGCCAAAAAGGTACTGGTACAGCCCGGCAGGGAGATATTAAATCTCCGCTCTTAAGAGGTGGTGCGCGTGCTTTTGGACCGCATCCGCATAAGTATACGGTTAAGCTTAGCCGGAAAATGAAAGATATCGCCCGTAAATCGGCACTGACGCACATGCTCAGGGATGAAAAAATTGTGGCGCTGGAAAATCTTTCGTTTGAAAAACCGCACACAAAACAATTTGCTGAAATCCTGGATAACCTCAAGCTAAACCAGAAGAAAGTTATTGTTGTGCTTGCTGAAAACGATAAAAATGTCTGGTTATCCGTTCGGAATATCCCTATGGCCGAGGTAATGCTTGCCCGGGAGCTGAACACATATGATATCCTGAAAGCACAGCAGTTAGTGCTAACAGAAGACAGCATCAAGGCGATAGAGGAGTTATTCAGTAAAGAAACCGTTAAAACTGAAGAATAATGGGTGTAATATTAAAACCAATCATCACCGAGAAGATGACAGAAATTAGCGAGAAGCTCGAACACTTCGGCTTCGTCGTTGAGCGTGATGCATCCAAAGATCAGATAAAAAAGGAAATTGAAGAGCTCTATGACGTTAGTGTCACCTCTGTCAATACGATGATCTATGGAGGCAAAAGTAAATCACGTTACACCAAATCAGGAGTAATTTCAGGTAAGACAAAATCTTATAAAAAGGCTATTGTAAAGCTTGCCGAAGGCCAAACAATAGATTTTTATAGCAATATATAGAAAACGACATGGCTGTAAAGAAATTTAAACCAACAACACCGGGTCAACGTTATAAGCAAATTCTGCGCTTTGACGAGATTACTGCAACAAAGCCGGAAAAGAGTTTAGTTGAGCCGCTGCATAAATCAGGAGGTCGTAATTCTCAGGGTCGCATGACCATGCGCTATATTGGTGGTGGCCACAAGCGGAAATATCGGATCATTGATTTTAAGCGCGATAAGGAAGACGTACCAGCTACAGTAAAGACGATCGAATATGATCCCAATCGCACAGCCAATATTGCGTTGGTAGCTTATGGCGATGGTGATAAGCGTTATATTATAGCGCCTCAGGGTTTGCAGGTAGGACAAGAGATTGTAAGTGGCCGGAAAGCCAGTCCCAATGTAGGAAACAGCATGTATTTGAGTGATGTTCCTTATGGTACGGTGATTCATAATATAGAATTAAAGCCCGGGCAAGGTGGTAAGATGGCGCGTAGCGCCGGTTCTTATGCGCAGCTGATGTCCCGCGACGGGAAGTATGCCGTGCTTAAGCTGCCTTCTGGCGAATCGCGTATGGTGCTGCAAACATGCAAGGCAACTATCGGAATGGTGTCCAACCAGGATCATGAGATGGAAGTATCCGGAAAAGCCGGACGCTCGCGCTGGAAAGGACGCCGGCCTCGTACCAATGCTGTGCGCATGAACCCTGTGGATCACCCCATGGGCGGTGGTGAAGGCCGTGCCTCTGGTGGTATCCCCAGATCAAGAAACGGTGTACCGGCTAAAGGCTATAAAACCCGGAATAAGAAAAAGGCCAGTAATAAGTATATTATTGAACGTAAGAAGAAATAATTAAATCTGACTGATATGAGCCGTTCATTAAAAAAAGGACCATATATACATTTTAAACTGGAACGCAAAGTTCTGGAAAATGCACAGGCTAAAAAGAAAAAAGTCATCAAAACCTGGTCGAGAGCTTCTGTAGTCTCGCCAGACTTTGTTGGCCAAACAATAGCTGTTCACAACGGAAATAAATTCATCCCTGTTTTTATTACCGAGAATATGGTCGGTCATAAATTGGGAGAATTTGCCCCAACACGTACATTTAGGGGCCATAGTGGTAACAAAAAATAATTGAATCGACATGGGAGCTAGAAAACGTTTAAGAGCAGAACAATACAAAGAAGAGCGGAAGCATCGCTATTATGCTGTCCTGAGAGATTGTCCGACATCGCCCAGAAAAATGCGCAAAGTCGCTGATATGATCCGGGGAGAAGAGGTGGAATATGCCCTGGCATTATTGAAACAATCCCCTCAGGATGCTGCCGGCAGACTGCATAAGTTGCTCTTGTCTGCCATTGCCAACTGGCAGAACAAAAATGAAGGTGTTCGTTTGGAAGACGCCAACTTATATGTGAAAAGCATTCAGGTAGATTCTGCCAGAATGTTAAAACGTGTACAGCCTGCACCAATGGGTCGTGCATATCGTGTACGTAAGCGCTCCAACCACGTCACCCTGGATGTGGCTGCTGCCAATAGTGATCAGGCCACAGACGAAATTCAGGAAACTGAAGTGAACGTAAACAGCGATAATAAATAACGAAGATACATGGGACAGAAAGTTAATCCAATAGGTAATCGACTAGGAATCATTCGCGGATGGGATTCCAACTGGTATGGTGGGAAGAATTACAAAGCCAAGATCATGGAAGACGATAAAATCCGCAAATACCTCAATGCGCGGCTCTCCAAGGCTGGTATTGCCCGCATTGTGATAGAGCGTACGCTTAAGCTGGTGACGGTGACAATTCATACCGCCCGCCCGGGTATCATTATTGGTAAAGGTGGACAGGAAGTGGATAAGCTGAAAGAAGAGTTGAAAAAACTTACTGCGAAGGAAGTCCAAATCAATATCTCGGAAATCAAACGCCCGGAACTCGATGCTGTTATTGTTAGCCAAACCGTTGCTAAACAAATCGAAGGTCGTATTTCTTTCCGCCGGGCAATTAAAACAGCCATTGCCTCTACCATGCGTATGGGCGCCGAAGGAATAAAAATTCAAATCTCCGGTCGTGTCGGTGGTGCTGAAATGGCCCGTACCGAAACCTATAAGGAAGGACGTATTCCGCTGCATACTTTGCGTGCTAATATAGACTATGCGCTTACCGAAGCACATACCACCTATGGGCGTATTGGTGTGAAAGTATGGATTTTTAAAGGCGAAATTTATGGCAAACCTGATCTGACACCCGCACCCCCGGATAATAAAAAGGCGGGTAAAGGCGGCGGAAACCGCAGAAGAAAGAAAAGAAGATAATCACAGGAGTTGTCAATTAAAAATACAGAACAATGTTACAGCCAAAAAGGACAAAATATAGAAAACAGCAAAAGGGCCGCATGAAGGGCTTTGCCAAAAAAGGCCACTCGATTGCCTTTGGCTCTTTTGGCTTGAAAGCTCTTGAAGAAACCTGGATTACAGGACGGCAGATTGAAGCTGCTCGTCAGGCTATTACTCGCCGGATGAAACGCCAGGGGAAACTCTGGATTCGTATTTTCCCCGATAAACCGGTCTCGAAAAAACCTGCCGAGGTGCGTATGGGTAAAGGTAAAGGAGCTCCTGAATTCTTTGTTGCTCGTGTACAGCCCGGACGAATCATGTTTGAAATTGATGGCGTCGACCGTGCTACCGCGCAGGAAGCACTGCGCCTGGGCGCACAAAAGCTGCCCATCAAAACAAAATTCTTGGAGCGTTACGATTATTACGAAGAAAAAACTGAAAAATAATGAAACAGGAAGTTATTGTTGAAATGTCAACGGAAGACTTGCAGGAACGCCTGGAAGCTGAAGAAAAGCAGCTGACACGACTCAAGTTGAATCATGCGGTTTCCCCTTTGGAAAACCCCTTGAAAATCCGTGAATACCGCCGGATGATTGCGCGTATTAAAACCGAATTGCGTCGCCGGGAATTGGAACTAGCTAATCAAAAGTCTGAATAATAATATACGAAGTAATGGAAAGAAATCTTCGAAAAGAACGTACAGGTGTTGTTGTCAGTGACAAAATGGATAAATCTGTTGTTGTCCAAATCAACCTCAGACAAAAACATCCGATCTATGGGAAGTTTGTGAAAAAATCAAACAAGTTTGTAGCCCATGATGAAAAAAATGAATGCGGTATCGGTGATACTGTCAGAATCATGGAAACACGACCATTGAGTAAAAATAAGAATTGGAGATTGGTTGAAATTATCGAAAAGGCTAAATAATCATGATACAGCAAGAAAGTAAAGTCATAGTCGCTGATAATAGTGGTGCCAAAACAGCAAAGGTGATCCGGGTACTGGGTGGAACCAAAAAGCGATATGCTTCCATCGGAGATAAGGTTATTGTGACGGTAAAAAGTGCGATCCCTAATGGAAATGTGAAAAAAAGCGAAGTTTCTACTGCTGTTGTCGTCCGGACTAATAAGGAAATTCGTCGTAGCGATGGATCGTATATCCGCTTTGACGAAAACGCTTGTGTCTTGCTCAACGATGCCGGAGAGATGAGAGGTACACGTATCTTCGGACCGGTAGCCAGAGAGCTGCGCGATAATAAGTTTATGAAAATCGTTTCATTAGCACCCGAGGTGCTCTAAAGGAGAAGAAAATTATGAGGCGCAAATTACATATCAAAAAAGGCGATACCGTTAAAGTTATTGCCGGAGAAGACAAAGGCCGGCAGGGTAAAGTATTGCAGGTGATTGTCGATAAGAACAGGGCTATTGTCGAAGGTGTCAATATGGTGTCTAAGCATACCAAACCTGATGCCGAAAATACCCAGGGTGGAATCGTCGAAAAAGAAGCACCCGTGCATATCTCTAACCTTATGGTTGTCGATAAACAAGGGAATGCAACCCGTATCGGTCGTAAAACCGACGAAAAAGGAAATAAAATACGGTATTCGAAAAAATCTAAAACAGGGGAGGAGATTAAGTAATGGACTATAAACCCAGACTACAGGAAAAATACCATAAAGAAATTGTCCCTGCCTTGATGAAAAAGTTTGAGTACAAAAGCATCATGCAGGTGCCACAAGTCCTGAAGATATCGATTAATCAGGGTGTAGGTGAAGGAATTACAGATAAAAAAATGGTCGATAGCGCGCTTGCTGAGCTTACGCTGATCGCTGGTCAAAAGGCAGTGGTTACCAAATCAAAGCGCGATATATCCAATTTTAAAGTGCGACGTGGAAATCCTATTGGAGCGCGTGTTACCCTCAGACGAAGTAGAATGTACGAATTTCTCGACCGTCTGATCGCTATTGCTATGCCTCGTATTAAAGATTTTCAGGGAATTAATGACAAAGGCTTTGATGGCCGTGGTAATTATACCGTGGGCGTGGAAGAGCAGATTATCTTCCCGGAAATTAGCCTGGAAAGTGTACAAAAGTTGAAAGGTTTAAGCATTACTTTTGTCACTTCGGCCAATACCGATGAGGAAGCCTATGAATTGTTGAAATTGTTTGGTTTACCATTTAAAAATATGAACTCGTAATATGGCTAAAGAATCAATGAAAGCGCGTGAAAGAAAACGCGAACGCATGGTAGCCAAATATGCAGACAAAAGAGCTGCATTAAAAGCTGCCGGAGACTATGAAGGATTACAGAAGCTTCCGCGCAATGCTTCTCCTGTACGTTTGCACAATCGCTGCAGCCTTACAGGGCGTCCTAAAGGATATATGCGTCAGTTTGGAGTCTCCCGGATTAACTTTCGCGAACTCGCTATGAACGGATTAATCCCCGGAGTGAAAAAGTCAAGCTGGTAGTAGTAATAACAGTGAAAATTAAAGAATTATGAATACGGATCCAATCGCAGATTATTTGACGAGAATACGCAATGCTATGATGGCCAGGCACCGGGTTGTGGATATCCCCGGTTCCAATTTAAAGCGGGATATGACGAAAATCTTGTTTGACAAAGGTTATATCCTCAACTATAAGTTTGAGGATGACAACAAACAGGGAATCATCAAGATTGCTTTAAAATATGATGCGGCAACAAAAATGCCAGCTATCAAAAAAATGGAAAAAGTGAGTACCCCGGGGCTCCGACGCTATGTTGGCGCTGAAAAATTGCCGCGGGTGTTAAACGGCCTTGGTGTTGCAATCATTTCTACCTCTCATGGTGTGATGACAGACAAAGAAGCCCGTGCACGAAAAATTGGTGGTGAAGTAATCTGCTATATAAGCTAAACGAAGGAGGAACAAGAATGTCACGTATAGGAACATATCCAATACATATTCCTGAAAATGTTGAGGTTTCTTTTAAAGACCAGGTGATTTCTGTTAAAGGCCCAGTGGGGGAATTAACCCAAAAGATGGACGAAGCAATCAGCATCGACCTGCAGGAAAAAACCATCGTCTTAAATCGAGCCACTGATTCGAAACGAGACCGGGCGCAGCATGGCTTGCACCGCTCATTGATTAAAAATATGGTTGACGGTGTCGCTCAGGGACATGTTATCGAACTGGAATTGGTTGGCGTTGGCTATAAAGCCGATGCTAACGGGCAGATACTCGAACTCGGACTGGGGTTTTCTCATAATATTTATATGGAATTGCCGGCAGAAGTTAAGCTGGAAGCCAAAACCGAACGCGGAAAAAACCCATCGATTAAGTTAATCTCAGCAGACAAACAACTGGTAGGGCAGGTAGCTGCCAAAATCCGGTCGATGCGCAAACCCGAACCCTACAAAGGTAAAGGGGTGCGTTATAAAGGCGAAGTTATCCGTCGTAAAGCCGGTAAAAGTGCTGCTGAATAATCGTTTTGAAATGATCTGCTATCTTTGCAGAATGATTTCATTTTATCAAAACTGTAAAATATACAACAATGGCGGTAATGAATAAAACAAGGGCAAGAAGAGAAAGAATTAAACGTCGAATCAGGAGAAAAATCCGCGGAACAGCGGATAAGCCTAGATTGACTGTTTATCGCAGCAATAGTGAAATATATGCCCAAATCATCGACGATGATCATGGAAAAACGCTGGTGGCAGCTTCGTCTAAAGAAAAGGCCATCGCAACGAAGAAGGATGTCAATAAAAGTGAAAAGGCTAAACTAGTCGGTATTTCTGTGGCTGAAAAAGCACTGCAATCGGAGATCAAAGACGTCGTTATGGATCGTAACGGATATCTTTATCACGGTAGAGTAAAAGCTTTAGCTGAAGGTGCCAGAGAAGGAGGACTTAAATTTTAATCAATTATGCCAAAGGGAAATATTAGGAAAGTAAAATCCAGCGATATCGAATTAAAAGACAGGCTGGTAGCTATTAACCGGGTAACCAAGGTAACCAAAGGAGGGCGTGATTTTAGTTTTGCTGCCCTGGTTGTGGTTGGCGACGAACATGGTGTGGTTGGATTTGGCTTGGGAAAAGCCAAGGAAGTGACCTCGGCAATCGCTAAAGGCGTTGATGATGCCAAAAAGAACCTGGTCAAGGTTCCTGTCTTAAACGGAACATTGCCACACGAGCAGATTGGCCGCTACAGCGGAGCCAAGGTATTGGTTAAGCCTGCAGCTCCCGGTACGGGTGTGATCGCCGGTGGTGCTATGCGTGCTGTGTTGGAAAGCGTGGGTGTTACTGATGTGCTGGCCAAATCACAGGGCTCGGCAAATCCGCATTCTGTAGTGAAAGCCACCATCGATGCCTTGCTTAATATGCGTGATCCGTATACGATTGCTCAGCTGAGAGGTGTCAGCCTGGATAAAGTCTTTAATGGATAACCTCTGCAGACCCGCTCTTTTGTGGGCTTGCTGATAAAAAGATCAACAATGAAAAAGATT
>JBNJHE010000038.1:0-21228 GCA_051748205.1 Bacteroidota bacterium
GGCGGTTTTCCTTGCGTTTATGCGAATCGCGGAATGCTTCTACTACACGCAGCCGTTTGAGCGCGTCTTTTTTGCGCTGCTGGGATGTTTCGGTGTTGGCTTTATGTCTCAGCGTATACGACAACTCATCCAGGTCGAGACGGGATAGCAGATCATGGATAGCTTCAGCTCCCATTTTGGCAATAAACTTGTCAGGATCTGAATCATCAAGGTATTGGTTTTCTACCGGGATTTTTTCCATATGCTCGAAATACTCTTCCTCGGTGAGGAAGTCCATGTATTTCACCCCGTTTTCACCCGCTACACCAGCGTTAATAACGACATAGCGCTCATAGTAGATAATGGTGTCTAATTTTTTTGATTGCAAGCCCAGCAGAGCTCCCAGCTTATTGGGCAGAGAGCGGAAAAACCAGATGTGCGCCACGGGGACAACCAGTTCGATGTGTCCCATGCGTTCGCGGCGGACTTTTTTCTCTGTAACTTCAACACCACAGCGGTCGCAAACAATACCTTTGTATCGAATGCGCTTGTATTTTCCGCAGTGGCACTCATAATCCTTGACAGGACCGAAGATACGTTCGCAAAATAACCCATCACGTTCAGGCTTATAGGTCCTGTAGTTGATGGTTTCAGGCTTTAAAACTTCTCCATGAGAACGTTCATAGATCAACTCAGGAGAAGCCAGGCTGAGAGTTATTTTCGAGAAATCGTTATTAGCAAGATTTGAATTATTTCTGAAAGCCATATTTGGATACTTTATTGCTTAGCATTAATCAATAGGATTGCTCCCGTTATTTATTTATCAAAATCGATATTCATGCCCAAACCATTCAGTTCGTGGACAAGAACCTTAAAGGACTCCGGGATGCCGGGTTTATTCATGTTCTGACCTTTGACAATGGATTCATACACTTTGGCCCGGCCATTGACGTCATCCGACTTCACGGTAAGGATTTCCTGCAGCACATTTGCAGCCCCAAAGGCTTCAAGAGCCCAAACCTCCATTTCACCAAAACGCTGTCCACCAAACTGAGCTTTACCGCCCAGGGGCTGTTGCGTAATGAGCGAGTAAGGACCAATAGAACGTGCGTGCATTTTATCATCCACCATGTGGTGCAGTTTTAGCATATATATAATGCCGACGGTAGTTTTTTGGTTAAATGGTTTTCCTGTCTCTCCATCATAGAGCTGAACTTTACCATTCTCTGGCAGACCGGCTTTTTCGAGGTATTCGTTGATTTGATCAACAGAAGCGCCGTCAAAGATCGGTGTGGCAAAGGTAAGGCCCAGTCTTTCTCCGGCCCAGCCTAAGACAGTCTCATAGATCTGGCCCAGGTTCATTCGTGATGGAACTCCCAGCGGGTTAAGCACAATGTCAACCGGACTGCCGTCTTCCAGGAAAGGCATGTCTTCCTGGCGAACAATACGGGCAACAATACCTTTGTTACCATGGCGTCCGGCCATTTTATCACCCACTTTGATCTTACGCTTTTTCGCAATGTATACCTTAGCCATCTGTACAATTCCGGTCGGCAGTTCATCACCTACCGTTATGTTGAATTTTTCGCGGTTAAAGCGTCCTATTTCTTCTTTATATCTTATGCTGTAGTTATGCAAAAGCTTTTTGATCAACTCGTTTTTGCCTTTATCTGTTGTCCATTTTCTGGGGCTGATGTTGATGAAGTCTTCGACAGTGTTTAAGATCTTTTTGGTAAACTTGGTCCGTTTTGGTATGATGACCTCTTTGTACTTGTTGGTCACGCCCTGGGATGTTTTACCACTGATCAGGTGTAGTAGTTTTTCGATAAGTTCTTCTCTGAACTCTTCTAAATAGCCATTGTGTTCGGCTTCAAGCTTTTCGAGTTGTTCCTTTTCCTGGGTTCTGGCCTTTTTGTCTTTGACAGTGCGAGAATACAGTTTTTTATCGACAACCACGCCATGTAATGATGGTGGAGCTTTTAAGGAAGCATCCTTCACATCGCCGGCTTTATCACCGAAGATGGCACGCAGGAGTTTTTCTTCCGGCGTGGGGTCTGTTTCTCCTTTTGGTGTGATTTTTCCGATCAGGATATCTCCTTCATTAACTTCAGCACCAATGCGAATGATGCCGTTTTCGTCGAGTTCTTTGGTGGCTTCCAGACTGACATTTGGGATGTCCGCAGTTAGCTCTTCAACACCACGTTTTGTGTCTCTGACCTCCATGACATATTCATCAATATGAATGGAGGTGTAGGTGTCATTACGCACCAGGTTTTCACTGATGACAATAGCATCCTCAAAGTTGTATCCTTTCCAGGGCATAAAGGCAACTTTCAGGTTTCTGCCAATGCCAAGTTCACCGTCAGAAGTGGCATATCCTTTTGTGAGGATATCGCCTTTTTTTACTTTTTGACCGCTTCTTACATTGGGTGTCAGGTTAACCGATGTTCCCTGGTTGGTTTTTGAAAATTTCGTTAATTTATATTCTTTGGTATCGCTGGAAAAAGAGATAAGCTCTTCTTCTTCGGAACGATCATAGCGTACGATAATTTTTTTGGCATCGACAAAATCGATCACGCCGTCGCCTTCAGCCATAATGTTGGTACGGGAATCGCTGGCTACTTGTTGCTCGAGACCTGTTCCGACAATGGGAGCTTCTGGCTGCATCAGCGGTACTGCCTGACGCATCATATTGGAGCCCATCAGGGCACGGTTGGCATCATCGTGCTCGAGGAAAGGAATCAGGGAAGCTGCCACAGAAGCAATCTGATTTGGAGCCACATCAATTAATGCGATGTCCTCAGGAGCGACAAGCGGATAATCGGCCTGTTTCCTGGCTTTAATGCGTTCCTGCGAAATGCGTCCGTCATCTTCAATATCGATGACCGAATGCGTTATAATCTGCTCTTCTTCTTCGTCGGCAGTAAGGAAAATCGGATCCTCGTGCAGTTTTATGACACCTTCTTCCACTTTTTTGTAGGGTGTCTCGATAAAGCCGAGCCTGTTGATTTTGGCATAAACACTAAGGGAAGAAATAAGCCCGATATTGGGACCTTCCGGTGTTTCGATGGTACATAACCGGCCATAATGAGTGTAGTGAACATCACGTACTTCAAATCCGGCACGTTCACGCGTTAAACCACCGGGTCCGAGAGCTGATATCCGTCGTTTGTGTGTTACCTCACTCAAGGGATTGGTTTGATCCATGAATTGGGATAACTGGTTGGTGCCAAAGAATGAGTTGATCACTGAGGACAGGGTCTTGGCATTAATCAGGTCAGTAGGGGTAAACACTTCGTTATCACGCACATTCATGCGTTCGCGTATGGTACGGGCCATGCGCGAGAGCCCAACACCAAACTGGTTGTAAAGCTGTTCGCCCACAGTTCTGACACGACGGTTACTTAAGTGGTCGATGTCATCAACTTCGGTTTTTTCATTAATCAGCTGAATGAGGTGCTGGATAATGTGAATAATATCTTCGTTGGTAAGAATTCTGGTATCCAAAGGGATATTTAATTCCAGCTTTTTGTTGATTTTATAGCGTCCAACTTCACCCAGGTCATAGCGTTTATCACTAAAGAAGAGGTTTTGAATAATGCTTCTGGCGGTTTCTTCATCTGGTGGTTCGGCACTTCTAAGCTGTCGATAGATAAATTCAACAGCTTCTTTTTCACTGTTGGCCGTATCTTTTTGCAGGGTGCTAAAGATGATGTCATAGTCGCCGGAGTTGGTTCCTTCTTTGTGAAGGAGGATGGTTTTTACACCAGCATCGACGATTTGGTCGATATGTTGCTCTTCCAGTTCTGTTTCACGATCGATGATCACTTCGGTTCGTTCGATAGAAACAACTTCTCCGGTATCTTCATCGACAAAATCCTCTATCCAGGAGCGCAGCACAGTGGCAGCGAGTTTTCTGCCGAGGACTTTTTTAAGACCGGTTTTGGAGACTTTGACTTCGTCGGCCAGATTAAAAATCTGCAGGATGTCTTTGTCGCTTTCGTAACCGATTGCTCTGAGCAGTGTGGTAACGGGCAATTTCTTTTTACGGTCGATGTAGGCATACATGACATTATTGATGTCAGTAGCAAATTCGATCCATGAACCTTTAAAAGGGATGATCCGGGCGGAGTAGAGCTGGGTACCATTTGCGTGTCTGCTGGTTCCGAAAAACACCCCTGGAGAGCGGTGTAGCTGAGATACGATCACCCTTTCGGCACCATTAACAATAAAGGAGCCGCTGGGGGACATATACGGAATCAGACCGAGATACACATCTTGAATAATGGTTTCAAAGTCTTCATGTTCGGGATCGGTACAATAGAGCTTTAATTTTGCTTTTAAGGGGACACTGTAGGTCAATCCACGGGCCAGACATTCCTCGATGCTATAGCGCGGGGGATCGATAAAGTAATCCAAAAATTCCAGTACAAAATTATTTCGTGCATCTGTTATAGGGAAATTTTCTGCAAACACCTTATAAAGGCCTTCGTTTTCACGGTTTTCGGGTGAGGTTTCCAACTGAAAGAAATCCTGGAAGGATTTCAATTGGATATCCAGAAAATCAGGGTATTCCGCAGGTATGCGGGAAGATGCAAAGCTAATACGTTGTTTCTTGTTTGATGCCAAGGCTTTCAAATTTTTAAGTTACCAAAGAAGATTAATAAAGAACGAAAATAGAAAACAGCAACAGACCTGTCCCTGCCATTAGGCAGGTACAGGTCTATGATATTCAGACCAATTGCTGATATTTAGTTGAGTTCAACTTCAGCACCAGCTTCCTCGAGTTGTTTTTTCAATCCTTCGGCCTCGTCTTTAGTGACGGCTTCTTTGATTGGTTTTGGAGCTGAATCAACGAGTTCTTTTGCTTCTTTAAGTCCCAGGCTGGTCAGTTCTTTTACGAGCTTAACCACGGCAAGTTTTTTTGCACCTGCTGCCTTAAGGACAACATCGAATTCTGTTTGTTCTTCCTCAGCTTCGCCACCCTGGGCTTCGCCACCAGCGGCTATAGCCACAGGAGCTGCTGCTGCAGGTTCGATACCATATTCTTCTTTCAGAATTTCAGCTAATTCATTAACTTCTTTAACGGTCAAGTTAACTAACTGTTCTGCAAATTCTTTTAAATCTGCCATTGTATTGTTGTTTTAGATGTTTTACGTTCGGTTAATTAATGTAATATTCGATTATTCGGATTTTTCGGATAGTGTTTTCAGGATTCCGGCAATTTTTTGACCACCAGAAGACTGCAGGCCAGAAATAACATTCTTGGCCGGTGATTGAAGTAACGCAACCAGATCGGCAATAAGTTCGTCTCTGGACTTGATTTGTGTCAGAGAATCAAGCTTATCATCACCGAGGTATACGGTTTCTTCAATATAAGCAGCTTTCAATACTGGTTTGTCATTACCCTTACGGAAATTTTTGATCAACTTCGCCGGTACATTGCCTGTATCACTAAACATAATTGCTGTGGAACCACTTAGAGCAGAAAAGAGCTCTTCATCAGCCAGCTCTGCTTTTTCCAGTGCTTTTTTCAGCAATGTATTTTTCACCATTCTCAGTGTAACACCTTTACCAAAACATTGGCGGCGCAGCTGATTGGTTGATGCGACATTCAAACCTGAAATATTTGTCAGGTAGAACACCGGAAACTCCCTAAGCTGCTCGCTTATTTGGTCGATTAACTGAGTTTTTTCTTCTTTTCTCATAGTTCAATCACTTCTGTTTGTGAGCTTCTTTGTTTGGGCTTACATGATTGACTTCGGGTTAATTTTGATGCCAGGACTCATGGTAGAGGACATATACACGCTAAGCATATACGTGCCTTTAGAAGCTACAGGTTTTAATTTTACGATGGTCGTTAACAGCTCGCGGGCATTTTCATAGATTTGATTTTCATCAAACTGAACCTTACCCACGGCGGTATTAATGATCCCATATTTATCGACTTTAAAGTCGATTTTACCTGCTTTTGCTTCTTTAACAGCATTTCCAATATCCATAGTCACGGTACCGGTTTTCGGATTCGGCATCAAGCCACGCGGCCCGAGCACTTTTCCTAACCGCCCGATTTTAGGCATCACGCTGGGCATGGTAATGATAACATCCATATCCAGCCAACCCTCTTTGATTTTGTCAATATAATCATCAAGCCCGACAAAGTCCGCACCGGCAGCTTTAGCTTCATCTTCTTTATCCGGAGTACACAACACCAGTACTTTGGTTTCTTTCCCTGTTCCGTGAGGAAGGGTTACCGAACCACGTACCATTTGGTTGGCCTTACGCGGATCAACGCCCAGGCGTACACTAACATCGACCGAAGCATTGAAATTGGCGTTGGCTATTTCCCTGACCAATTTACAGGCTTCTTTCAACGGGTAGGCTTGAGTTTTGTCGAACTTCGCTAAAGCTTCCTTATGTTTTTTCGATACTTTTGACATTCTTGATAGGTATTAGTCTATTTTACTTTTAAAGGTATTCTGATTGTCTGCAGCCTTAGAATGGTTTCTTACCTTTTACAGTAAGCCCCATACTTCGGGCTGTTCCGGCAACCATCATCATTGCAGATTCAATGGTGAACGCATTTAAGTCACTCATTTTGGCTTCGGCAATTTCTTTTACCTGTTCCCAGGTAACACTGCCAACCTTTTGGCGGTTTGGTTCAGCGGATCCTTTGTTTACTTTTGACGCCTCCTTGAGCTGTATGGCTACCGGTGGCTTTTTGACAATAAACTTAAAGGACTTATCGCGAAAAACCGTGATAATGACTGGCAAAACCTTGCCCGCCTGATCTTGTGTACGGGCATTGAATTGCTTGCAAAACTCCATGATATTAAGCCCTTTGGCACCTAAAGCGGGCCCTACAGGCGGCGATGGGTTTGCAGCTCCTCCTTTGATCTGCAGTTTAATAATACCGTCAACTTCTTTTCCCATTGTTTTCTCCTGGTATATTTGATTTGTACATGGGCAGCATGAGAAAGTTACTCTTTCTCAACTTGCATAAACCCAAGTTCCAGTGGTGTTTTCCGTCCGAAGATCTTAACCATTACTTTTAACTTCTTTTTTTCTTCGTTAATCTCTTCAATAGTACCGGTGAAGCTGTTAAAAGGTCCGTCAATGACTTTAACATTTTCACCCACCATAAATGGAACATTGAGTTGTTCTTCGGTATCCGTCAGCTCGTCGACTTTTCCCAGAATACGATTCACCTCGTGGGAGCGGAGTGGAATTGGATCACCTCCTTTTGATGCTCCCAAAAAGCCAATCACACCGGGAATTTCGCGTATGTGATGCGGTATCTCACCAACAAGATCTGCCTCAATCAGCACATAACCCGGAAAATAATTCCGTTCTTTGCTGATTTTCTTGCCTTTTCTTACCTGGTAAACTTTTTCTGTCGGGATGAGCACCTGGGAAACAAAATCTTCGAGATTGAGACGCTTGATCTCGCTCTCGATGTATTTCTTAACCTTTTTTTCGCTACCACTTAGCGCTCTAACGACGTACCACTTTTTCTCTTGTTGTTCAGACATACCACATTACCTTCTGGCGGATTCCATATTAAACTCCATGACGATTAAGCAAAAAAGCCGTAAAACAGATCCATAATATTTCTAAACGAGATATCCATCAAAAACACAATAAGTGCAATGATTAGGGAAGCAATGGATACAACGATAGCACTGTTTTGCAACTCACTCCATGTAGGCCACGATACTTTATGCATCAATTCATCGTAGCTTTCTTTAACATATGATTTGATTTTCGCCATTTCGATTAATATTTGCACGGGTGGTAAGACTCGAACTCACAGCCTGCGGTTTTGGAGACCGCTGCTCTACCAATTGAGCTACACCCGTTTATTAGGATGAAAAGGCATTCGTATTCCGATAATAAGAATCGAACACCTTTTCATCTATTTAGATTGATTAATCATCAAGAATTTCTGTCACCTGACCGGCGCCAACAGTACGTCCACCTTCACGAATAGCAAAGCGCAGACCCTTATCCATAGCGATATCGGAAATCAGCTCTACGTTAATTGTGAGGTTATCACCAGGCATTACCATTTCAACACCTTCTGGCAGCGTAATTTCTCCGGTAACGTCGGTTGTTCTAAAATAGAACTGCGGACGATATTTATTATGGAATGGTGTGTGACGTCCACCTTCTTCTTTCTTCAGGATATATACTTCGCCTTTAAATTTGTTGTGTGGTTTTACAGAGCCAGGCTTGCAAATAACCATACCGCGATTGATTTCTTTTTTGTCGACACCACGCAGCAACAGACCTACATTGTCACCAGCTTCGCCGGTATCGAGGATCTTGCGGAACATTTCAACACCAGTGATTGTGGATTTGAGTTTTTCAGCACCCATACCAATGATGTCTACAGGGTCGCCGGTATTGATAACACCTGTTTCAATACGGCCGGTAGCAACAGTACCACGGCCTGTAATAGAGAATACATCTTCAACAGGCATCAGGAAAGGCTTGTCTTTATCACGTTCTGGTAAAGGAATCCAGGTGTCACAAGCATCCATGAGATCCATAATTTTGTCAACCCATTTTTCTTCTTCGTTGAGGCCACCAAGAGCAGATCCCTGGATAACGGGAGTTTCGTCGCCGTTAAATTCATAGAAATCCAGCAATTCGCGGATTTCCATTTCAACGAGTTCGAGCAACTCATCATCATCCACCATATCCACTTTATTCATAAAGACCACAATTTTGGGTACACCAACCTGACGAGCCAGGAGCAAGTGTTCACGAGTTTGTGGCATAGGACCGTCAGTAGCGGCAACGACAAGGATTGCTCCGTCCATCTGAGCAGCACCTGTTACCATGTTCTTTACATAGTCGGCGTGGCCTGGACAGTCAACGTGAGCATAGTGACGATTTTCTGTTTGATACTCAACGTGAGCAGTATTAATAGTTATACCACGTTCTTTTTCTTCCGGAGCATTGTCGATCGAATCGAACGATTTTACTTCGGACAGTCCTTTTTTGGACAGGATCATTGTAATAGCGGCAGTCAAAGTAGTCTTACCATGGTCAACATGACCAATAGTACCTATGTTCAGGTGCTCTTTTGACCGATCAAATTTTTCTTTAGCCATAACACTTCATGTATTTGGTTGGTTTTTAATTTATTTCTGTTGCCGAGCCGATGACGAGAATTGAACTCGTGACCTCTTCCTTACCAAGGAAACGCTCTACCCCTGAGCTACATCGGCTTGAATTCAGGATATATTCCTGCTTTCGTGTCAGGAGCCTCACCCTGGGTGGAGACTTATGATCAGCAGACTTATTGAGCGGGAGACGGGACTCGAACCCGCCACCTACAGCTTGGAAGGCTGTCGCTCTACCGGATGAGCTACTCCCGCTTGTTAATTCTTTGTGGGGGGAGGAGGATTCGAACCTCCGAAGGCTTCGCCAACAGATTTACAGTCTGCCCCAGTTGACCGCTTTGGTATCCCCCCTTTTTAAGAACTTTAAGAGCCGATGGACGGATTCGAACCGCCGACCGGCTGATTACAAATCAGCTGCTCTGGCCTACTGAGCTACATCGGCTTATTTTTCTGCACGAGATTCAATAAAAATGCAGACCCCGTTTAAAGGTCTGCAAATGTATGAAGGTTAAAAATAATTACCAAATAAATTATTGCTTTTTTTTCGCTTATCTGCAAATTAGTTGTTTTTAAGCTTATCTTTATACTTAATTAGCTGCTTGCGCAAGGCCGAAACAGCCTGGTCTGTAGCTTCTTCAAAGCTTTTTGCCTGCTTCTTGGCAAAGAGGTCTTCACCCGGTACTTTTAACTTTACTTCTGCAATTTTATTGTCTTTTCCATCAGCATTATCTAATTTTAACATCACATCACTACCTAATATTCCGTCAAAATACTGCTCTAGCTTGTTGACTTTTTCCTGAATAAAGGTTTCGAGTTTTACATCGGCACGAAAATGAACTGAATTGATGTCTACTTTCATAATGGGTTCTCCTTATTTATTTGCCCCTGGGGTGAGCCTGTTCATATATTTCCTTTAATTGTTCTATGGTGCTGTGTGTATATACCTCTGTAGCTGATAAGCTGGAATGCCCCAGTAATTCCTTTATCGCGTTGAGGTCCGCACCATGGCTTAGTAAATGTGTTGCATAGGTGTGTCGAAGCACATGTGGACTCTTTTTTTCTGTGGTTGTTACCTGTTCTAAATAATAACGTACTGTTTCATAAATTAGTTTTGGATAGGTTTTTTTTCCGTGCGTGCTCAGAAACAGCCAGCCTTCATCCTGTATACCTTTTTCTGCTAAAAATGCTTTGCGCTGTTCCAGATAAACAATCAAAACTTGTTTTAGTTGAAAGCTAAAGGGAATGATGCGCTCTTTATTTCTTTTTCCCCTCACTTTTAGGTTTGTTGCTGCAAGATCGATATTGTTTATGCTTAAATGAATGAGCTCTGAAACGCGGATGCCGCTGCCATATAATATTTGAAGTATGGTGTAGTCTCGTATACCTTTATAGTTATCTTCGAATTCGGGTTCGGTGAAAAGTTTTTGCATGTCATTTTCCTGTATGAATACAGGTATACGATGCGGGATTTTTATGGGCGATAACTTTAAAGTAGGATTAGTGGTAATATAGCCTTGTTCGAGCGAATACTTAAAGAATGATTTCAGGGCTGAAATCTTACGGCTCACCGTTCGGGCTTGCAGCCCACGAGCTAACAAATCACTTAGCCATGAGCGTATATGTGCATGCTGGTGCTCTGCTGCCGGCAAATCGCCGTAATGTTCCCGGATGTATTGTTGATAATCATCCAGATCATTTTGGTAGGCAACGAGGGTGTGTTTAGAATAGCGGCGCTCATTGCTAAGGTAGTGTATGTATTCGTCTGTGTTTAGCTTCGCCATTTTATGTATTAAAAAAAGGAAGAAAACTGATTTGTTTTTTCGTTTACTAAGATAACACAAAACAAACGAAATATCAAGCTTTCTTCCTTTTCTTTTTCGAAGCCGGACTTACGGTTAATTTACCGGGCCTGGATTCGTATTGAAAAAAACAGTTTACATGTTTTCTTCATCGTTCCTCATCTGCTGAACATATTCGGCTTTCAGCAGCTCCTGACGACGTTTTACTGAAGGTTTGGTGTAATGTTGACGTTCTCTGACATCTTTGATTATACCTGTTTTCTCAAATTTGCGTTTGAGTTTCTTCAGTGCACGATCAATATTTTCGCCTTCTTTTACGGGAACAATAATCATGGTTTATACCACCTTTCGTTAGATTTATTATAATTCGGGTTACTATTATTGGGTGCAAAAATACAAGGTTTTTTCTTAACCACAAGAAAAAATAATAAAAAGTTTGACAAATAATTTTGATCTGTGATCTTTTTTTTGTTAAATTTGTTAAGCATTAAAACAAAAAATCTATGAGGCAATTATTTACAATTTCTTTTACATTCTTGTTTTTGTTTTTCATCTTTTCAAAAGCAGTTGTTTCACAAGAGATACCCCCTAAATGGCAGCTGGGAATTCACGGTGGCCCAACATTGTTTTGGGGCGATCTGAGTGTCAATGAGGATGAGGGTGACTACCTGGCTAAGTTTAAAGATGATAATCAGTGGAGCTTTGGCTTAAATGCGGGATACCGTATTTTACCCTTTGCTTTGCTGGGCGGCGATTTTTCCTATGGGCAGCTTGAAGGTATGCGGGATACTTATGATGACCCCAATAGCTTAATGAATCAAACCTTTGAAACAGAGTATTTTGATTATGCGCTTAGTTTGCGTCTGAATCTTAACGATCTGATAGGAGGGTACCGTAGTGATCGCTTGCTATCTGTTTATTTACTTGGAGGCTATGGACAGTTGCACTACCGGGCTAAAACAAGCCAACTGAATTCCGGAGCTATACTTAATACGGTAGGCTATTCTAACAATGGGCAAACAAAAGAAGACATGCAAACAGCCTGGCGAATCCCTGTAGGAGGAGGTCTGCAATTTAGACTAAGTGAGCGCTTTGAGGCCAGTTTGCAAACCTATGTGAACTATACGGATGTCGACGATTTGGATGCTACAGTGGGTTCCACAGATGTTAATGATCAGTATTCTTACACTTCGGTAGGGGTAGCCTATAATTTTGGCACGAAGAAAAAACCCAAACCGCAGTATCCGCCTGATCCTGAACCAGAGCCAGAGCCAGAAATCACTGAGGCCGTAGAAGAGATTCACGAAGTGGATGTTGATTTTACCTCCAATTTGCCTAAAACGGTGCGTCCGGATACTACGCTGAGGCTGACTTATCGTCTTAAAAAAGGTGATTTAGAGGAGTATGCACGCTTTGAGCAAACTTTCCCCCAAGGGGTTAAGGTGATGTCCGGCAAGGCGGCAGGAGCGAAATTCTCTTTTAAAGATCAATTGATGGTTTTTGAATGGGATCAGTTGCCCAAAGCATCGTCTATCAAGCTTAGTGCTCAGCTGAAAGTGCAAAGTGAAATTGTCCCTCAGCATTATGACGTGCCTGGCCGTTTTAATTATCAGGAAAATGGGGAGGAGAAAAGAAAAGTCTTTGCTATGGGATTTCTTGCCAAACCAAAAAAAGTTGTTGAAGTTGCTGAGCCGGAGCCTGAAAAATCCGGGTCGGAAATTGTTTATCGTGTGCAGGTTAGGGCAATATACAATGGTAAACAATCAACATCAGAAGTAAAACAAGTATATAAACTCGATAAAAACGTTTATGAACATTTTCATCAGGGTTATGCGAAGTATTCGGCCGGCGATTTTGATAATTATTCCCAGGCCAACGAGTATAAGCGCGTGCTGCGAAATGAAAAAGGCGTAAACGGCGCTTTTGTGGTGGCTTTTCATAATAAGGAACGCCTGAATTCATTGAGTGATGTCGACAGAGTGTTAAATCAGGGTGCAAAAGCTGAAGTGAAAACAGGAACTTATTATAAGATTCAAATTGCTGCTGTTTCTGCCGGAAATAACCGGACTGCTGTTGCTGTATTCCGTGATAAGTACAATCTGGCGGGTGAAGATATCCGTATTGAAACTTCAGGGAACTGGCACCGTTATACCATCGGTTCTTATGCTGACTATAACCAGGCGAAGCAAAAGCTTAGTGATATTCGCCAGCGTGTTCCTGATGCCTTTATTGCGCGTTATCAGGATGGAAGACGTATGTAGTTATTTATATATCATCGACAAAAAAACCGGCTTATGTCATTAAGCCGGTTTTTTTGAAATATGTTTTGAGTGCAGTCTGAAAAGCCTTAAGACCCCTAAATCCCTTGAAGGGAACTTTTTCCAAACTGCTGATTTTTAGCGTGCTCCCTTTAGGAATTAGGGGCAAAAACGATAAAATTCAGCAGTTTGAAGGCTTTTTAGACCGGCCTCATGTTTTGCCATTATAAATTTTCCAGGAAGTAATCTGATATCTTTTTAAACAGGTGCAGGCGTGTCATTCCGCCATAAATGCCATGATTTTTATTGGGGTAAATCATCATATCAAAGTCGATATTCCGATTAACCATGTCTCTGACAAACATCATCGTATTTTGAGGGTGAACATTATCATCAGCGCCTCCATGTACGATAAGCAGGTTTCCTTTTAGCTTGTTGATATGTGAAAGGGGAGAGTTGTCGTCGTAATTTTTACCATTTTCCTGAGGTGTGCGCATAAAGCGCTCGGTATAGATATTGTCATAATACCTCCAGTTAGTAACAGGCGCGACGGCGACGCCGGTAGAGAAATAATCATGTCCCTTGGTTAAAGCCAGCAGCGTCATATAACCACCATAGCTCCAGCCAAACATTCCGATACGGTCCTGGTCGATATAATCCATTTCGCCAAGATATTTGGCTGCATTTATCTGATCGATGGTTTCCAGTTTTCCCAGTTCGCGATAAGTCGCTTTTTTAAATTCCTGTCCACGATAGCCGGTTCCTCTGTTGTCGACACAGGCGACAATATATCCCTGTTGTGCCATATATTCGAACCAGATGTAGTTGAACCAGCCCCAGCTATTGGAGACTTCCTGAGAGCCAGGTCCTCCGTATACAAACATCAAAAGCGGGTATTTTTTATCTTTATCGAAGTTGGGAGGTTTGACCATAAAGCCATTAAGCTTAAGCTTATCTTCTGTAGGGACTTGCATAAACTCCATCCCCGAGAATCCATAAGCTTCCATTTGCTCTACTACCGACTGGTTATCCTGTAGTGTTTCTTTGAGCCCTTCATCTGTTTTATAGATGGCATATACGGGTGGTTGCATTGCTGTACTCCAGCTATCCAGATAGTAAGAGAAATCGCCGGAGAACTCCACCTCATGGGTGCCGTCTTGTTTTGTGATGCGTTTTTTCTTTCTGCCGTTTAGCTTGATGCTGTATAGGTTTCGCTCCAAAGGACTTGTCTCAGTAGAGATATAATATATCAGACCGTTTTCTTGATCAACACCTTTTACATCAGTCACCACCCAGTCACCTTTGGTGATTTGTTTTTCTTTTCCATCGGGATAAATGTGATAGATGTGGTTATATCCAGACTTCTCGCTGGAAAAGACAAAGCTATTGTCTTTCATAAAAGTCCAGTGGTCGTCGATGTCAATATAATAAGGATTTTCTTCGGAATAGACGATTTTTGAACTTCCCTCTGCTGCATCGGCAAACAGAATTTCGAGCTTGTTCTGAAGCCTGTTTAGGCGCTGAATGGCAAGCTTATCATTGGTTTGTGTCCATTTGATGCGTGGGATATAAAGATCGGTCTCCTGCCCAATGTCCATTGTTTTTGTAGTTTGATCCTCCAAATCATATACATGAATGCTTACTATAGAGTTATCTTCGCCGGCTTTAGGATATTTAAAGGTGTATTCTTCCGGGTATAGTTGATCCTTGTATAAGGTCATTTGAAATTGCTTGACACGACTTTCGTCAAAGCGGTAAAAGGCAAGGTAATTGCCATTAGCTGACCACTGAAAGCCTTTGGTAAAGCCAAATTCTTCTTCGTAAACCCAGTCGCAGGTTCCGTTGATGATTTTATTTTTTTCCCCATCCGAAGTAACTTGTATTTCCTGCTTTGTTGTCCAGTTGACAATAAAGACATTGTTATTGCGCACAAAAGCAATGTGTTCTCCATCGGGCGAGAATTCTGCCAGTCGTTGTTTTCCTTTTTCCTTCTCGCTTAATAAGCTGAGGTTTTTTGTTTTGCGGTCATAGATATAAAAATATCCTTTTTTCGAATGTCTGTATATCTCCTCTTGTTCAGTTGTGATAAGGATCTTAGACTCATCAGCGTTAAAATAGTAATCTTCAATGTCGAGGGTTTCATCAGTATCGGTAAGTGCTTTATTCTGATCCAGAATTGTTGTGGGTTCTCCTTTTTTTGCGTAAGCATATTGATTGATTTTCCCGTTTTCCAGCACAGTATAATGAATGCCGTCATTCATGGGGTACATTGATTGTACCGGAAAGGGATAAAATTTGGCACTGGCCCAGATGTCGGCTAAGGTCAATTTTTTTGTTTCCTGACTAAAAATAGTTTGGGTAAACAGCAAAATTAATGTCAGTGCCAGCAGATTTTTACTTTGTTTCATGATTGATGATTTAAAATTTTGTCCAAAAATAACAAAAAAAGTCCCTCAAAAAGCCTTTACCGGGCTTCGGTGTTCTGTGTTCATTATTTTTTGGTTTGTTTATTCATAAATATGGTTGACATTATGTTCGATATCTGCAAATCAATGATTATGGTTTGTAAAACCGCATGGCACCGGGGATAATTCCAACCCGAAAGCTGTCTGTCATGGTTTTACTGTAGGGATTATAGCGCAAGACCCAGCCTTTTTGCTGATAATCCACTGCATTGCCAAAATATACATCTCCGTTTTGGGGGTCGACAGCCAGGGAGGTTACAGCGCGATTGCCTGTTCTGATAAATTCCTGGGATGGGAGGGCAGTGTCTGTTATGGATATTGCATAAATGTCACGATTGATAAAGTACAGGGAGTCGCCATTTGGAGATATGCAGAGATTGTTTGGGGAGGCATTCTTGCTGTCAAATCGAATCTCTCGGCTTACAATAAGCTGAACAGGATCGATAACGGAGAGAGCGGGGTATTCACTGTTGTCATAGCCACCACTGCTCAATACCCAGATGTAGCCGTTTTTGTCCGCGACCATACTGTTGGGTTCTTTGGCTACTTCGATGGTTGTCACTACTTTTTTGGCTGCCGGGTTTATGACCGTAATGGTATTGTTGGGTTTGGATACATAAAAATTTGACCAGTTACAGGCGAATAAATAGTGCCCGTCATATAGCATGGCTTCAGTGGATTTTCCGGCATCCATTGTATGATGCTGATTGTCGTTATCCGGATTAAGTATTTTCATATCAGCACTTTCCAGGTCTGAAACAAAAACGAGGTCTTCATTGATTTTATTAAGGTGGCGCGGGCTCCCCAGATTATCCCATGTAGCTACGCTTTTCATGCTTTCCAGATTCATTACTTCAACTTTGCCAGAGTTATTCACGGTAATCCACATTTGATCTCCAAAAATTTCTGCCTGAAAGGGTACGTCGCCCAATGGCCTGTTGTTAGCAGCATAAAAAATTTCATTGTCCACCTTCCGCTTTAGCGGATCATAAAAGGCCAGGGATCCGTTGCCAAAGCTGTAGTTCCCTTCGCTGATGATAAAAAGTCCGGGCACATGTGCATACTGGCTTTGCTCGTCATGTTGTTCTCCAAAATCATCATCCTTATCACAGCTTGAAAAAGCCAGCAGTGCGGTGATAAGTAAGAGTGTTTTAAAAATTTGTTTTATTTTTTCCATTCTAATTTGATTTTTAATTTTAGCACACGGCCGGGCATCGGATACCATGCGACCGATTGGTAGGGCGTATTTAGCATATTGTTAGCCCGTAGTGCAATTGTCAGTTGTGGTTTTCCCCAGTCAACGCTATAGCCTATTTCAAGGTCACTCAGGTTGAAATCAGGCATATAGCGTGTGTTGTCCGAAGAGGTATAACGTTGTCCTGTATAGTGATACTGATACAGCATATGCCATTTTTTGTATCGTCCGAATGCTGTGGCATTGGCTGTGTGCATTGGAACATATATTAGTTGTTTATTAACGGAAGCATCGCCTGCGTATAGTGCTGTTTGATTTTTAGTGCTGGTGTACTGATATTGCATGTTGAGGCGCAGAGCAGCATTGGTCCATTGTTTATCCAATTGTATATGTGATTCTATTCCCTGGCTGACAACATTTTTCAGGTTGGAGGGGGTCCAGTAGGAGGCAACAGAGTCGGGTTGCCAAAGGATCCAGTTGTCAATATCAGAATAAAAGAATGTGGCTGATGCTTTAGCTGTAACTTTATGTCTGCTTACCGGGCGCTTATAGTGTATGCCGGCTTCATAACTAAGGCCCGATTCCGTATCCAGGTTGGGATTTCCTCCGGGCGACCAAAACAGGTCGTTCATGGTGGGATAGTGATGGTTGCGTGATGCATTTGCTTTTAGCACCAGCTTTTGGTCTGTTATTAGCTCATATTCTACTGATGCCGAAGGTAGCAGTTGGATATTGTGCGCATCGGTTTTTTCAGCGCGAAGCAGAAATAAGGCCTTAATGCTTTGCCATGGGGTGTATAAAAAGCTGGTAAAAAGGGAGAAATGATCGCGATGAAAGTCTTGCGCATAGGCAGAGGATGCTACCTGAAAGAAATCCATGTTTAGGCCTGTTTCCAGATTTGCTTTGTCTGAAAAAAAATATTTAAAGGCAGCGTGGGATGACCACAGACGGGTGTTGTTGCTCATAGATACACCGGAGATGGGGTTATGGTAGTGATAATCTTCGTTCATCCAGGCTGTTCTTAGCAGCCATCGGTGATTGGCTTTTTTATTTTCCCAGCTAAGCATCGTTCTGATAAAATCATTGTTTTGTTCTTCACTCATCCCCATGTCTTTGACTGTCAGGGGGCGTGGAATTTCTCTGAAGTTTTGCTGTGCCCAAAACCGGGCTGTTAGGGTGTTGTTGTTATTGATTTTTAGGTAGATGTCTTCCATGATGCCGCTTAGTACATAAGCTGCGTTTTGTTGTGTTTCCTCTCTATAGGGAGGCTTTCCATACGTATTGTTTAGGTAGGTGTATTGATTTTTGGAGTACTGATAAAAGACCCGGGTATTTAGAAGCAGGCGTTTTCCCAAAATCAGATTATTGGAGATGGCGGTTTTGCTGCTGAGGATGTCAGAAAAAGATTGATTTACACGAATGCTGAGGGTATCTGCCCAGTTGGCGGTATTGTTAAGATGGACAGAGCCACCAAAGCCACCACTGGTAGAATATATCGAATTTCCACCATTTAATAATGTCAGTTTGTCAACAAAACTCATTGGTATCAGCGCAAAGTCTACCTGTCCCAGAGTAGGGGAGTTTACATTTACCCCATTCCAGAGCACTTGTGTATGAGATGCTCCGGTGCCTCTAAAGGATGAGGTGGCCAGCGCTCCCTGTCCGTATGATTTGATAAAGAGCGGACTGTTGCTGCTTAAGGCTTCCGAAAGTGTTAATGACTCAACAAGCTGCATCGTCAGGCTATCCAGTGTCTGATGATTTATGCCATTAAGCTCCTGTAGCCTGGACTGTTCTATGGAAACTTCAGGCAGGGTAATGGTGTCCTGATCCTGAGCAGCAAGCAGGCTTGTCAGAAATACAAATAATATGTTGATATATAATGATTTCAATGGTCTATGATTATCTTTATTTTTTCCTGACTGTTGGTTTTTTGTAGGGTGAGGATATAGAGTCCGGAGGCTAAAGTGTTGGTATTTAGTTGAAATGCGTGGCCCTCTACAGTTTTTGCTATTACCTGATAGCCTTTGCTATTGCTTAATATGAGCTTGTAAATTTTTTCTTTGCTGCTGATGTTGAGTTGTTGATTTGCCGGATTTGGGTATACATGCGTTTGTTTGGCAACGCTGGTGGATGCTGTTGTGGTTGTCTGATTGTTCAGGACACCGATGGCATCGAGGTCGAATCCTCCGGAGGCTGTTTCAGTAGGGAATGGGTCGTTGATTTTTCGGCCAAAGGCATCGTAGCTGGCAACAGTATCGGAGAGCGAGCCACAGACATCCAGTATTCGAACGTATCGAATATTTTGAATATCAAGCAGGGAAGAGTCTTTAAGTTCCTCAAGGTCAAAGGGTGTGCCGTAGTCGCCCTTGTATTTCCCTGCCAGGTTATTGATGCGCTGAGGGTTCAAGGTATCAAAAGGTCCTTTTTGGGTATGTGTGGCTGTATGCGAAGCAGCCGGAAAGCGAACAAAATGATTTCCATCTGAGCTGACTTCCACAAAAGCCAGTTCCAGAAAATAATGGTCGAAAGCATTTTCAAACACGGCAAAGTCCCAGCCGTGGCCATTAGCTATCGGAGTATTGAACTGGATGGTTGCATAACCTTTGTCGCCCAGGCTAACGACCAGCCCATCAGCGGCATTCAGTGCTGCAGACGAATCGCCGTAGGTGGTTTTTCCCAGCGCCGGATTGTTGATATTTATCCAGCCACGCTCAAACTCATACAGGGAGCTGCCCCAGTCGATAAAGACAGCGCTGTCGCGATGAATAGCCGAGGTGCCCGGCTGATCAGCAGCAGGATGATATTGCGCTCGTAGAAATGTGTTTCCGGAGCACAATATCAGTAATGCTGCCAGGCTGAAAAAAAATCGAATATGTTGTGCTTTCGATTGCATGGCTTATAATTTCTGAAACTTACCGCGATAGTAGTTGTCTGAATATTCAATTGTCAGTATATACATCCCTGGCTTAAGGCCGGAAACATTTAATCGTTTATCAGATGTATACTCCTGTGAATGTACTTTTTGGCCATTGATGTTAAAAATGCTAAGATGACCATGTTTATTATCATTTGTTTGGATAATCATAACGTCAGATACCGGATTTGGAAGAATTCTGGCTTTGGATATACCCGTCTGTTGAGCGACCGAAGAGTAGTATGAGGCAGCTTGGGGGAGCCGTGGAATAAGCGCAGGCATAAAATCCGTATAAGAACAACCAAACCAGCTGCTATCTTGTAGTGAGGTAGTCAAACCAAAGTTCATTTGCCAGTTGTGTAATCCTGTTCCGCTCCAGGTGCTCCAGTAATTGGGTGCCCCTCCTAAGCCACTATGGTTTTTATAAATGATATCATTTAAGAAACCAGAATTAATCACAACTTCAAGGTTGGAATCGGCAGCAGCAATATTGGTAAGCATATTTTCTGCAGTCTGTGCATTGTTAAAGCGATAACCCCAGGCATAGCTTTCGATGGTGCTGTCGGAATGGAAGTCGATAACCAACATAGCTTTTTGGTTTCCACTACCAACCCAATCAGTGATGTCGTCAAATGTAAAAGCCTGTGCTGGCCAGGATAACTGCACGCTTAAGTGAACAACGCTATCACCGGCATTAGAGAAAACAGTAACCGTGCTTTCGTACAATCCCGGTGTTAAAGAGTTATTGCAAGCTAGCTCAAGCGCCGTGCTGTCATTAGCTGTGATGCTGTCGTACTGCAGCGACAGCAAACTAAAGGGGGCTGAAGGTGAGCTCAGGCTGTCGATCGTAAGGGTGTTGGAGCCAGTGTTTTTGATGTAAACTGTTTGACTTGCTGGTGCCTGACTTGTATCCCGGATGCCAAAGTCAAGCATGTTTGAACTTAATTTAAGTTCCTGAGAATAGGCTGAAGAGCCGAATGTCATGGAACATACTGTGATAACGAAAAACAACAATCGTTGTTTTTTTACTTTCATTTGTTGTGCAATAACTTGCCGTGTTCGCTTCATTTTTCTAAAGGTTTTAATTGTTTTGAATTTAACCAAAGCCTTATGCCTGGTTTTAAAACCTTCCGGAAACAAATGCTGATGAGAATAGGATAGTAAAAATCTTATTCCACAAGCCTTTAACCCGAAAGCTTTGATTCTGGTCGTTTGTGGCAGGTCTTCTGACTTACTCCCGTTGCAGCGACCTTCCCGTTTGCCTGAGGCTAACAGTGGTGATGCAGACTGCAACGTTTAAGGAGAATACAGCAGCGGGTACTGTCCGGGATTCTCACCCGGTTCCCTTTTAAGTGCTATCCGGCCGGTTGCCGAATAGAACACCATAAACTGAGCGCAAAGATAAAAGGGTTTTTTGAGCTATCCTAATTTTTTTGAGCGGGAGGGAGAGAAAGGTTGGGAGGGCGGAATTGTCAATTCCGCCC
>JBNJHE010000039.1:0-21044 GCA_051748205.1 Bacteroidota bacterium
AACAGTTTACTCTGCTAAAAAAACGAATGCTATGAAAGAAAACAACAAAAACACACAGCCAAAAAAAGAATGGCATACCCCCCGCCTGGAAACATTATCACTGGATGAAACCCAGCAAACGTATTACTATACAGCCCAACCCGGTAAAGGAAATACGCCGTTTGGTGATGGAACTTATAGTGATCCAATTCAGACATAACAAGCTCAATTTCAACCAAATAGTTTAGCTGTATTCACAGATTTAATGGATGCATGAATCTACACTTTTAACCACCTACCTGAGGAATTTCATTTCCTTTATCAAGCCTTCGGGGCTTATCAGGATTTTAATGGTCAACAGTTTACAGGGCATTACCCAGGGGGTGGGTATTGTCTTTATTCTTCCATTGCTACAGTTGCTAAATCCGGCAGCGGAGTCGGGAGATCGTATTGTGCAGGCCATTCACAACTTTTTTGAACGGCTTTCGGTTCCTTTAACCATAGAAACGGTGGTGCTGGTGTATGTGGTGCTGGTGATATTTTCGTTGCTACTGCGCTACTACCAGCGGATTTTATCTTCCTCTTACACACAGGGGTATATTTCGCATTTGCGGGTAGACTTATTTGACAAGCTAAGCCATGCGCGCTGGGCCTTTCTTCAGGGGCAGAAACGCTCCTATTTTGTGCATGCACTTACCCAGGATATCAACCAGGTTGGCCTGACAACCTACAACCTACTGAGGCTGTTTAGCACCCTGTTGATTATTCTGTTCAACATTATTGTGGCTTTGATGATCGCTCCCTGGTTTACCCTGATGACGCTTGCCTTTGCAGTGCTGATGGCCTTTATCAGCAAGCCTCTGATGAAAAAAGCCCATAGCTTTGGTTATTTATCACGACGCTTTCATCGCCATATCTATAACAGCGCCAGTGAAATGCTCTATGGCCTGAAAAACATCAAAAGTCATCATCAGGAAGATGAGCTCTATGATAACTTCAGGGAAACATCCGGCAGCATGGTAAACCATGTGCTGGGATTTATCCGTACACAGGCTGTTACCCGCACCCTGCACGGCATTTTGTCGGTTGTGGTTTTGGGAGCCTATCTGTTGGTTTCAGTAAAGCTGATTGGCATAGGTATTTCAACACTTTTGATAATGATTGTCATTTTCGGTCGCCTGGTTCCGAAGTTTACCGGTTTGGTTTCCTTTTGGCAAAACGTCAAAAATGCCTTACCTGCTTTTGAGGGTTTGAATGCGCTTTCACAAGAAGCGGGGGAGAGCCGGGAGCCGGGAGGTATTCATGTCAGCCAAAGCATGGAGCTCAGGCAGGAGCTTAGTTTGCAGGGGGTGCACTATCATTATCCGGATGCTTTTAGTGTCCAGGATCTGAGTTTATCCATCAAAGCACGTTCGATTGTGGCCATTGCCGGTGCTTCGGGCTCGGGCAAAACCACAACAGCGGATATCATAACCGGTCTGTTGCGGCCTTCAAAGGGACAGGTGTTGGTAGATCAGCAGCCACTGGAGGGCGATCGCGTGTTTCAATGGCGCAATTCCATCAGTTATATTACCCAGGAAGCCTATTTTTTCAACGATACGATCAGAAATAATTTGCTTTTCGGTATTGATCGAAAACCCGGCGATGAGGAAATCTGGTCGGTTTTGCACGACTGCTTTTTAAAAGAGACCATTCAAAAGATGGATGCCGGGCTGGATACCGAAATTGGCGATCAGGGTAGTTTGTTATCTGGTGGCGAACGGCAGCGCCTGGCTATTGCACGGGCTCTGATTCGCCGACCGACGCTTTTAATCCTGGATGAAGCTACCTCGGCCCTGGACTACAGCATCGAGCGCGAGCTCTATCGCTTGTTCTTTAAGCTAAAACAACAGATGACGGTCGTTATCATTGCGCATCGGCTGTCAACCATTAAAGCAGTAGATCAAATCTTTGTCCTGAAAGAGGGTATGCTGGCCGAATACGGCGACTGGAATGCGCTAAGCAGCAAAAGCCATGGCGTGCTTCAGAAATTGATGGAGCAGGGTGAATAATCCCGATTCGTATGTTTTTACTTTGATAGTTTTGTAGCATAATCCCTTAGGTTTTTTTACCTTTACGGACTTATAAAAAGCATTTTATGAAAATAGAAAAGACCGATATACCGGATTTATATATTGTTGAACCTCTTGTTTTTAAAGATGAGCGGGGCTATTTTTTTGAATCCTATAGTCAAAAGAAACTCAAAGAAGCCGGACTGAATCAAACCTTTGTTCAGGATAATGAATCCAAATCGCAAAAAGGCGTATTGCGGGGATTGCATTTTCAGAAATCGCCTTTTGCCCAGGGTAAGCTGGTGCGGGTGATTAAAGGCAGAGTGCTGGATGTGGCCGTGGATATCAGAAAAGGAAGTCCTACCTACGGGCATTACCATGCTGTCGAAATTAGTGAAGAAAACAAACTGATGTTCTGGATTCCGCCTGGCTTTGCGCATGGCTTTGTGACACTGGAAGATGAGACTGTGTTCTTTTATAAATGCACTAATTATTACAACAAAGAAGCTGAAGGCAATATACTGTGGAATGATGCCGACCTGAACATCGACTGGGGAATCCAAAACCCCATCTTGTCAGAAAAAGATCAAAACGCACCGGCATTTGCTGATTTTGATACGCCTTTTATTTACGAAAACCCTCTTGAATCATGAAATTTAATAAGCTGTTGTTTATCCCGCTGCTGATGACCATTCTGGCCGGGGCGATTTTGTTATTTGTGTTTTCGTCAGAAAAAACAACCAGCGAGGTTAGTGACGAAGACTTTTACCGTAAGGCTTTTCAAAAGCATTATAAGATTTTTGCGGCAAAGATTCCGGATAGTCTTGATTTTGCCGGTGAGGCTGTCCCACTGGACCGCTATGATATCAGAGAAAGCCTGGACCGGGAATTGCTGGTTAACTCTTACTGGCATTCCAACTCCCAACTGATGTTTAAACGCGCTTTTCGTTATTTTCCTTTGATTGACAGTATTTTGGAAGCTTATGAAATACCCCGTGATTTTCGGTATCTGGCTATGATCGAAAGCGGATTACAAAATGTGGTTTCTCCTGCCGGCGCCAGAGGGTTTTGGCAGATTATGAAACGAACCGGCCTGGAGTACGGCCTGGAGATCAATAGTGAGGTTGACGAACGCTATCATCTGGCGAAAGCAACAGAGGCTGCCTGTAAATATCTGCTGGAGTCCAAAGCAAAATTCGGCACCTGGACACTGGCAGCGGCATCGTATAATATGGGGCGCGGAGCAACAAACAGAGTGTTATCTAATCAAAAACAGAATTCATACTACGACTTATATCTGAATGCTGAAACAGCCCGCTATATGTTCCGGATTCTGGCCGTGAAAACCATTTATGAGCATCCGACAGAATATGGGTTCTACTTTAGAGAAAGAGATTTTTATCCTCCGCTGATTACCAAAACAGTGCAAACCAATAAAGACCTGATCGACTGGGTTGAGTTTGCTGCAGAGCATGAGATTTCCTATAAATTACTGCGATTGCTCAACCCCTGGTTGCGGGATGATCATCTGACCAACCGTCAGGAAAAAACCTATCAGTTGGTTATTCCTAAAGATAACGGCATTTTTTACAGCCGCATTATGAAGCCTTATGAGGCTGAGCAAAGGATTTTTAATGATACCTTGTCAGTAAAACAAATCTACTAAACAGGTGTTATTTTCAGAGGCAAAAGGTAAATATGAAAGAAGAATCTGTTAGAATAGGGGAAGAGCTGAAGCAGGAGGAACAGTATTTCGAGGCATCCGATAATCAGTTAGAAGTATTAGGCGCGCGTGTCCATAATTTAAAAAATATGGATGTTCGTTTGCCGCGCAATCAGCTAACGGTAATTACAGGATTGAGCGGTAGCGGAAAATCGTCCCTGGCTTTTGATACCATCTATGCCGAAGGACAGCGTCGCTATATGGAGACGTTTTCGGCTTATGCCCGTCAGTTTATCGGTGACCTGGAGCGTCCTGATGTCGACAAAATCACAGGATTAAGCCCGGTGATTTCCATAGAACAGAAAACCACAAGCAAAAATCCACGCTCTACTGTTGGCACAGTGACAGAGATTTATGACTTTCTGCGCTTGTTGTATGCCCGCATTGGAGAAGCCTATTCCTATGTCACAGGCAAAAAAATGGTTCAGTATAATGAAGACCAGATTATAGATTTGATCCATAAAAAATTCGCTGAGAGAAAAGTCGTAATCCTGGCTCCGGTAGTCAAAGGAAGAAAGGGACATTACCGGGAATTGTTTGACAGCATCCGCAAACAAGGTTATACCAAAGTTCGTGTTGACGGCGAAATCCGGGAGATACGATACGGAATGAAGGCAGATCGTTACAAGACTCATGACATTGAAATTGTCATTGACAGGATACAGGTGCATGCGGATGATCGTCAACGAACACGTAAGGCTGTAGACCTGGCCATGAAGCACAGCCACGGTATTGTGATGGTGATGGACTATGAGACCGAAGAAATCAGTCAGTATAGCAAATTTTTAATGTGTGTTGACTCCGGTATTTCTTATAATCCTCCTGAACCCAATACTTTTTCTTTTAACTCACCCTATGGTGCTTGTCCTAAGTGTAACGGGCTGGGAAGTGTTTCCGAGGTTGATTTAAAGCGGATTATTCCTGATGACAGCCTCAGCATTAAGCAGGGAGGGCTTGCCCCTGTCGGGAAATATAAAAAATCCTGGATATTTCAGCAGCTCGAAGGAATAGGCAAAAAATATGGCTTTACGCTGGATGTTCCCATACGGGATATTCCGGATGAAGCTATGGATATGATTCTTTATGGCTCTAATGAACCCCTCAAAGTCAATAATGATTATCTGGGGGTAACGGCTGCCTATGATTTAAGCTTTGACGGCATCGTAAATTTTATTTTGAACCAGAATAATGGGGATGCTCCGCGAAATATCCGAAAGTGGGTGAGTAGTTTTATGAATAGCAAGGAATGTCCTGTTTGTCATGGATACCGGTTGAAGCAGGAGTCGCTGCATTTCAAAATTGATCAGAAGCATATCGGCGAGCTGGCGAATATGGATATGTTGGAGCTGGAGCGATGGGTGGATGCTGTGCCGGCAAAGCTAACGGAAAGGCAAAATACGATTGCACGGGAGATTCTCCGGGAGATCAAAACCCGCATACGGTTTTTGTTGGATGTGGGCATTGATTATCTGGCTTTGAACAGGCCGGCTAAAAGCCTGAGCGGAGGCGAATCGCAGCGTATCCGTCTGGGGACACAAATCGGCTCTCAGCTTGTGGGGGTATTGTATATCCTTGATGAGCCCAGTATCGGATTGCACCAGCGCGACAACCAGCGGTTGATAGACTCCCTTAAAAAGCTCCGCGACATGGGCAATTCGGTGATTGTGGTTGAACATGATGAGGACATGATCCGTACCGCTGATTTTGTCGTGGACATCGGGCCCGGAGCCGGACGACTCGGCGGCGAGCTCGTGGCCTTTGGAAAACCCCGGGATATTGAAAAGGCCGATACTATTACAGCCGATTACCTGAGTGGAAGAAAAAGTATTCAGGTACCGGAATTGCGACGCTCCGGAACCGGAAAAGTATTGATGCTTGAAAAAGCCAGTGGTAATAATCTCAAAAATGTTAATATGACCCTGCCGCTTGGTAAGCTTGTTTGTGTTACCGGAGTGTCAGGAAGCGGAAAGTCCACCCTGATCAATGAAACGCTGTATCCTGTTTTGAACCATCATTTTTTTCGGGCCGAAAAGAAACCCCTGCCATACAAAACTATTACGGGCCTGGAATATCTCGATAAAGTGATCGAAATAGATCAGTCGCCTATCGGAAGGACACCCCGCTCAAATCCGGCTACCTATACCGGCGTCTTTAGTCATATCCGCAATTTATTTGTCCAGCTTCCTGAGGCTAAAATCCGGGGATATAAGCCAGGACGCTTCTCTTTTAATGTGAAAGGAGGTCGTTGCGAAGTGTGTAAAGGTGCCGGAGTGAAGCTGATCGAAATGAACTTTTTGCCTGATGTGCAGGTGCCCTGCGAAGCCTGCAATGGCAAACGATATAATCGTGAAACACTGGAAGTGCGATACAAGGGAAAGTCGATCAATGATGTCCTGAATATGACAATCAACCAGGCGGTGGATTTTTTTGATAGCATACCGCAAATCAAACGGAAGATAAAGACACTTCAGGATGTCGGACTGGGATATATTACGCTTGGACAGCAGTCAACGACCTTGTCGGGAGGCGAAGCCCAGCGCGTTAAACTGGCAACAGAGCTATCCAAAAAAGATACCGGAAATACCCTGTATATTTTGGATGAACCCACTACAGGATTGCATTTCGAAGACATCAGAGTGCTTATGAATGTCCTTACAAAATTGGTGGAGAAAGGCAATACAGTGATTGTTATTGAACATAATATGGATGTGATCAAAATGGCTGATCACGTTATTGATATGGGCCCCGAAGGGGGAGCAAGAGGTGGTAAAATTATTGCTCAGGGAACACCCGAAGAAATAGCAGGGAGCAGAAAAAGCTATACTGCACGCTACTTAAAGAAAATCCTGAAGGCGTAGCAAACAGAATGAACGTACTTGTGAGCAGAGATTTTTGTAAATGTATTTTTTGTAATTTTGATGTTATTTCTAATACAAGAAAATTATGGTTGGAGAAGAAAATTATATGAATGAAGAGGAGAAAATCAGAAAAGCATTTTCCTCAAAAGATTGGAACGAGATAAAAACCAATGACTCCTGGCAGATATTTAAAATTATTTCGGAAGTTGTTGGTGGATTTGAGAAACTGGGACGTATCGGCCCATGTGTTTCTATATTTGGCTCAGCCCGCACCAAACCGCAACATCGCTATTATAAAATGGCGGAAGAGATAGCGGGTAAGCTTACCCAAAGCGGCTTTGGTATTATCACCGGTGGTGGGCCTGGAATTATGGAGGCCGGGAATAAAGGAGCCTCACAGGAGAATGGTAAATCCGTGGGTATCAATATTGCACTGCCTTTTGAGCAGTCTTCCAACAAATTTATCGATCCGGATAAATTATTTACTTTCGACTATTTCTTTGTCCGGAAGGTTATGTTTATGAAATATTCGCAGGGATATGTGGTGATGCCCGGAGGCTTTGGTACACTGGATGAACTTTTTGAGGCGATAACATTGATACAGACACAAAAGATGGTTCATTTTCCCATTGTGCTGGTTGTGAGAAATTATTGGGAAGGACTGGTGACATGGTTGAAAGACAGGCTTTTGGAAGAGAAAAATATCAGTCCTGATGATCTTGATATTATTCAGGTCGTAGATACAGCCGACGAAGCTGTTAATGCCATTAATGAGTTTTATCAGAAATATTCACTCAAACCAAACTTCTAGAATTTCATTATATTTACTCCAAAGTTATCCTTATAATCGTTAGATTTAACCGGTAACTCAAGCATTTTTCATATTTTATTTCTGCCTGTTTATGAGAAGTATACAGTTAAGGTATATGGTGTTGGTATTATTGCTTCATGTTTTTGGTTTTGCCCAAAGCCAGAATTATGGTCAAAAAAGCTATTTAGGCAATAATCCGGTGATGAAATATCCGGGTATTGGTCTTTTTGCTGGCGGGACCTATTTCCAGGGAGATGTGGGTTCACAGGAAATAGGCGTTATCATGTCTGCCGGTGGAATAAAAGCTGACTATCAGTTTAACAGAACCCTTGCCACGGAAATAAACTTTGCGGGTGGGTATTTGGCGCAAAAATACAAGTCTCCGGACTTAGCACTGTCTGATTTTAAGGCTACCTTTGGTCAAATAACCATGAATATTAGGCTTCATCTTGATGAATTTTTAAATATCAAAGCCAATGCTTTGTTCTCTCCTTATGTTATTACCGGAGTGGGCTATATGTTTTTTGAGAGTTATGTGAATCTTTATGATGACGACGGCATGCCATACCAAATTCTGACAGATGGGACTATTGCTGATGCAGATTTCAATCCTGTCCAACGCGATAACAACTACGAAACCAAAATGGATCAGGAGGATGAATATCCGCACCATACCTTGATTATCCCTGGTGGTGTCGGAGTAAAAATAAAATGGGCTGAGCATTGGGAGTCTACGCTTCAGATATCTAAAGTATTATCCTTCCATGATCATATTGATGGGTATTTGTCGTATTCGAATGTGAATGGCATTTGGAAAAGAAACGAACAAAACCAAAACAATGATAGTTATATCCTGGGTTCCTTTAGCTTGATTTATAACTTTGGTTATAATTTTGACCGCCGTGCCAATAGATATCTTCCTTCCTGCGAGCCTCATTTTAAATATTGAGTGCAGTCCAAAAAGCCTTAAGAGCCCTAAATTCTCTGAAGGGGGCTTTATCAAACTGCTGATTTTTAGCGGTCTCCCTTTAACGGTTAGAGGTAAAAACGATAAAAGTCAGCAGTTTGAAGGCTTTTTATACCGGCCTTAATATTGATTTTTGCGGGTTTCAATACTGTTTTTTGGGTTTCTGCAAATTATCTTCGATTTATATTTTGAAATCTAATTTAAAATATATTAACTTTACCACATCATAAACCTTTTTGAAAAGATATCGTATTATAAGAGAATATTTAAAAGTCAATTTATATGAATCGAGCCATGACAAAAATTTTGACACACACGTGCATAATTTTTCTGCTAAGCGCAAGTCTTTCTGCTCAAACATTCAGTGACGGCAAGAGCAGTTATTTCCGCAATAATCCTATCACCAAGCATCCCGGTATTGGGTTGACAGGTGCAGGCACTATGTTTATGGGCGACATCAGTGAGGCAGAAGAAGGAGTTATTATGCCGGCAGTAGGCATTAAAGCGGATTATCGACTTACACATACATTTGCCGTAGAGGTAAATTTGATGGCGGGATATCTGGCTCAGAGTTATTCGGAGCCTGCACTAAAGCTTAATGATTTTGAATCAACCTTTGGGCAGGGGCACCTAAGTCTTAGGATTCATTTAGACCGGCTTTTTCAAATGAAACCACACGCGCTTGTCAGCCCCTATCTTACTGCTGGTGTCGGCTATATGATTTATGAGTCTTATGTCAATATTTACGATAAAGACGGAGACCCATATGTTATTTTGGCTGATGGAACAATTGCAGATGTGGATCGTAATCCGGTTACCCGGGATGATGAGTACGAAACACCCATAGATGAAGATGGTGACTATGGCCATAATGCGATGATTTACCCCATAGGAGCCGGTGTGAAGTTTAATTTCTCCGAGCATTTCGAAATGGCGCTAGAGGGCTTATACTTTCTTACCGATCATGACTACTTTGAAGGATATCTGGCTTACAAAAATACCAGCGAAGGGTGGAAACGGATGGATGAAAACGATGGTAATGATGCTTACCTGACCGCCGGTTTAACCTTTACTTATAATTTTGGCTTTAATACCAAACGCAGAGCCAGGCGTCCGGTGGATCCTTACGAACCACATTTTAAACATTAATTCCTGCTCGTTTTCAGGAGCTGTTCCATGGCTTGCTGATTAGCCTGGTGCTGAATGTCTTTTGATGTGCTTGCGAACAGTCCTTCGATGCGTCCTTTATACTGTTCAATGATTTTTCCTCTTATTATCTTCATAGTGGAGTTGAGCAATTTGTTTTCCTCTGAAAATCCTTCATCCAGAATTGCAAATGCTGATGGCAGCCACCGGTCGGGGAAGGTTCCGTATTTCGCTCCTCCCTTATAAAAAATAGCTGTTTCTTTTTGTATTTTCGACAAAGCTAAAGAAACAGCCTGATTGTCGGATGCCTCGATGTTGTGCTTGTTTTTCAGCCATCTTAGCAGTGCCTCCCGGTTTGGAACAATCAGTGCTACTGTATACGGCGACTGATTATTAAAGAGCATAACCTGATTGATGTATCTTGAATTTTCCACCAGCGCTTCTTCTATGCCTTCCGGAGAGTATTTTTCGCCATCGCCGGCAATTAGTAAGCTCTTAAATCGCCCGGTTACATATAGAAAGCCATCCTGATCAAAATAGCCCATATCGCCGGTGTATAGCCATCCGTCTTTAATGGTTTCTGCAGTTCCTTTTTTGTTTTTCCAATAGCCCTGCATGACATTGTCTCCCTTAATGACAATCTCGCCCTTTTCTCCTATTGGCAGCTCTTTTCCATCCTGATCGCAGATTTTGGCTTCAAGCTCAGGGACGATTTTTCCGGAAGAGCCTAATTTATGTGCTTTTGGCGTGTTGGCTGAGATAATCGGAGCGGCTTCTGTCAAGCCATAGCCCTGATACATAGGTATGCCGATGGCATAGAAAAACCTTTGTAATTCAATATCCAGCAGGGCGCCGCCGCCAACGAAAAATTTTAGCCTGCCCCCAAAATTCTTCCTTATTTTCCTAAAAAGCAGACGCTCATAAAAAGAATACGGAATTTTAAGGAGCTCGCGGTATCCGCCTCCTTTGTTATATCCTTCTCTATTATATCGATAGGCTGTTTTCAGGCCACGGTAAAAAAGTGTGATGCCTCTTTTTCCTCCGGCATCACGGATTCCTTTTTCAATATTTTTCCTGAAGTTTTTGGCCAGGGCAGGAACACTTAACAGAAAATGAGGCTGTATTTCTTTGATGTTTTGCGGGATGTAACGCAGTGTTTCCATGGGTGTTTTTCCTTGTCTGACAGAGGCCATGGCTGCTCCCTGTGTCATAAGTGTATAAACACCTACGGTATGGGCAAAGGAGTGATCCCATGGTAAGATCAGCAGTGATGTATAATAGTCAGGAACATCAAAAATGGCTGTAGCCTGGCGCGTGTTGGTGATATAGTTGCGGTGCGAAAGCATAATGCCTTTCGGATCTGCTGTTGTGCCTGAAGTATAGCAGATATTTACTGTCTCATCCTGATCCAGGGTTTCGATTAAACGCTCATAGCTGTTGGCTTGTTCCTGTACGATCGCCTGCCCTTTTTCAACAATTGTATCCATAGATACTTCATCCTCTTCCGCGGCCTCACCATCCATTATGATGATTGTTTTCAGATAAGTTAACTGCGGGCGGATCGTTCTAATCTTCGGAGCTTGTCCGGCAGAGACAATAATGGCAGAAGCTTCGGCATGATTAATGCGGAATATCAGCTCCTGGGGCTCGTTAAGTTTAATCGACAGCGGGACACTGATACCTCCGCAACTGATGATCCCAAACTCTGCCGTAATCCACTTGTTACGGCCCTCGGCCAGTAAGGCCACTTTGTCCCCTTTTTGTATTCCCCGGTGTCTAAGCCCGACAGAAAAGTATTTTGTTTGAGCGAACATTTCTTTATAAGTAAAAGGCTGATACTGATTTCCATCATGTTCCCACATCATAACGTTGTCAGGGAACCGGGCTGCACTGTCCTGAAAAACCTGAGGGATAATTTTCATAAGCTCTGCTTTCGTTGATAGAATCTATAGGTTACGGGTCAAAAGATTTTGTCTTCTGATATCCCGGTATAAAGATAAGAGGAAATTATAAAACCACTACTACCTATTATAAATCAGTATTTAATAGGGTTGCGATGATATCTTCCACCGAGATACCTTCTGCTTCTGCCTTATAATTTTTGATAATACGATGTCGAAGGATGGCAGCAGCAACAGCTTTGACATTTTCTATGTCGGGGGAATATTTTCCATGGATGGCAGCATGTGTTTTTGCAGCAATAATCAGGTTTTGTGAAGCTCTGGGTCCTGCTCCCCACGAGAGATATTCCCTGGCCATAGTGTGTGCTTGTTCCTGTGAGGGACGTGTGCTGGCAGCAAGGGTTACGGCATACTGATAGACATTATCAGGTACTGGCAGTTGTTCAATCATCGATTGAAATCCTAAGATCTCTTCCTGGCTGATAACCGCTTGTATGTCGGCCTTTTTCCCTGTTGTGGTGGCTTTGACAATGTCAAGCTCCTGTTGTGTTGATGGATAGTCGAGCATGACATTAAACATAAAGCGGTCGAGCTGAGCCTCCGGAAGCGGATAAGTCCCTTCCTGTTCAATAGGATTTTGTGTGGCTAAAACAAAAAAAGGAGTATCCAGATGATATGTCTTGCCTGCAATAGTCACATTTTTTTCCTGCATCGCTTCCAGTAATGCCGATTGGGTTTTTGGAGGGGTGCGGTTGATCTCATCGGCCAGAATGATATTGGAAAAGACGGGACCAAAATTAAACTTAAAGTTTCGCTTTTCATCCAGTATTTCGGTTCCTATAATATCTGAGGGCATAAGGTCGGGGGTAAACTGGATACGTTTATACTTTAAGTCTAAAGCATTAGCAATGGTGTTGACCATTAGTGTTTTGGCCAATCCGGGCACCCCAATCAACAAACAGTGTCCCCGGCTAAAAATAGCAACCATCAGGTTTTCAATTACCTCATCCTGTCCGATAATTTTCTTGCCTATTTCGGAGCGTAATTGGTCATATTTCTTTGCAAAAACCTGTAAATCGTCGGAAGCAATCGTGTTGTTCATCATAAGCTATCTGTCCAGTTATAAGTGAAATCACAATTTGTAAATGAATCATCAATGATCTTAATGAAGGTTTCACCAGACTGCTGGTTTATCCATTCTCTGATTTTTTCGCTTTTCTTTTCTTCCAGGGCGGCTGTTTTAATTCGGTCATAATCTTGCTTCAGGTTTGCGCGGTGAGGTTTGGTGAGTTCCTGTACCTGTATCATACGGATCGCTTTTTTTCCGTTTTCGGTCTCAATTTGAAAGGGTTTGGATACTCCACCGGCGAGCAGGTCCTCGATCGCGAAATAAGTTTTCTGATCCATCTGGTCTGGCGTAAAGCGTGTGGATCCGGTTTGTTGGTTTAGCATGATTCCGGCATTGGTTTGCTCATAAGTGTTGGAATATTTTTTTGCAGCAGTCAAAAAATCTAAAGTATCGACATTAAAAATCATTTGCCGGATGCTGTCCATTTTATACTGCGCCTCGACCAATTTTTCGGCAGAGACTTTTTTCTTTAATAAAATATGACGGGCATTGACATAATCTCCCTGTTTTGATATTAGCTGGATGATATGAAATCCGGCTTCAGTTTCTATAATCGGAGAGACTTCATCGACTTTCAGATCGAAAGCGGCAGCCTCAAATTCGGGATACATTTCGCCTTTGGTAAACAAGCCCAGCTCTCCGCCATTGTCAGCAGAGCCTGGGTCTTCAGAATATAAACCTGCTAAAACCTTAAATGAAGACCCGTTTAAAATACGCTGGCGAATCTCTTGTAACTTCTTTTTTATCTCCATTTTATCTTTATGACTGATCTCAGGGATAACAGTGATCTCAGCTAATTTGTATTCTTTCGGAACTTTTGGTAAGGAATCTTCCGGTATGTCCTTATAATAATCGTTTACCTCCGAAGGAGTTATACCGACACCTTCGGTTAAAGACCGCTGTACTTCTCCAACCAGCAACTGCTCACGGATACTTCCGCGCAGCTCTTCTTTTAATTCTGTCACCGATTTATTGTAATACTCCTCAAGCTTTTTTTCTGATCCAATCTGACGGATAAAATATCGCATCCTTCGGTCCAGCTCTCCGCTTACCTGAGATTCTGAAACAGTAATACTATCTTTTTCCGCTTTGTTAAGCAGCATTTTTTGGAACAACATCTCTTCAAAAACCTGACACCGGATTTTTCCTTTGTTTGTTTCTCCCTGCATTAGGTATTGCATAGTCTGATTTTCAATATCGGAGTGCAGGATGATATGATCGCCGACAATAGCTATAATCTTGTCGATGGTTTTTCCTTTATCTTGTGAATAGGCACTTGACTGCACTATCATTAAGAGCAGGATAATACCGCTGGTAAGGAATGGCTTTATTTTTATCATAGATTCGCTAGTTTATGTCTTGTCTTTATCTTTTGCTTTGTATATTTTAATTTTATTTTCTTGATATGCTTCGTCTAATACCGCTTTTTCCATGGTTTGAATAAGTTCCATTTTTCGTTTGTTCAGGATAATATCCCGTATTCGTTGTTTTTCAAATGCAATAGGCGAAGTGCTTTTTTTGGTTTTAAATCCCTGAATGTATACATAGTATTTGAACAAGGAATCGCGCTCTACAATATAGCGGTTATTTTTTAAATAGTTTTCCTGATTATACGTGTTAATGGGGATTTCCTTTAGCAAGTCGTTAAAATACAACCAGGAATCATCATTTAAAAAGTAGTTTACAGCATAACGGCTGCAAAATTCTTCGAGCTTTTGGCGGTCTTCTTCTTTATCACTTTTGATAAAAGAAGCCAGTTGTCTTTGGTTGGGTGCATCTTCTTTTACTTTTACATACCGGACTTTGACAATATTATCCCTGAGGATGAATTCGTCCTGATGCGAGTCGTAGTAGTCTTTGATTTCTTTATCACTGACAATGGTATCCAGATTTTGCTTTACAAGTTCTTTTTCATATCGGTAGACAAGCAATGAGCGCCGGTATTCCTCCAGTTTTTGTTCCACATTCAGCTGGTCAACGCGAAGATTTTGTTCGGCTTTTTGTAGTACCACTTGTTGTTTGATCCATTTATCGATATAGTTTTCTATGGTTTCGATACTGTCCTTTGTGCTAAGGTTTTTCCCTACAAGACCGTCCAGGTCTGAAATCAGCAAATATTCATCACCCACCCTTGCAACAGCTTCCTCGTCCGGATTCTGACTAAAAAACTGACATCCGGAAAGCATAACGATAAACAGGACCCCATAAAGCAGTAATCGATTGTTGGACATTAGTCATTTTCTTTTTCAGACCTTACGGTCGGATTCTTTTAACGCGAATTCCGCTATCGGATTGTCATTAAAGCTCAATATTTTCCAATACCTCTTCATTCACAGAAAAATCATATTTCGAGCGCAATTCTTTTACCCATTGTTTTTCAAGATAATTTTGATAATCAGCGATGATCAGCCCCCGGATTTCTTCCAGTTTTTTCGGCTGAGGAGGCAATACTTCGTGCTTGTGGATAAAAACAAAGTCATTTTCATTTGCTGTAACAGGCGTTATTCCTTCTTGCCACTTTGTTTTATCAATAAGGATATTGTCTCCTTTGGAAAATTTCTCAGTTGTGATTGATATATTGAAGTCATCCACACTATTAACAGAGTCAGCGATTACTGTGTTATCCAGTCCCTTTTCAGCAAGTTGCCGTGCAAACATTAAAGCCTCACGAGTATTGCCTTTGTAAATGCTGGCATGAAGTCGTTCATCCCAGCTGTGTTCGTCTTTTTGCTGCTCATAAAACGCCTTTAAACCGGTAGTATCTTTCATTGCTTTCGACCAGATTTTTTCCGTCATTAAATTAAATAACAAAATCCCCTGGCGGTATTCTTTCATCAGGTGCTTAAATTCCGGATACTCTTTTTCCAGTTGGTTGTCTTTATAATCCAGACTCATTCTGTCAATATACTGGCGGAACATCTTTTCTGCATATTGCTTTGCACTTCCTTTTCCATCGCGTTTTTGATGTTTTAATAAGTAGGATGCAAAGTCCCGGGCTGAATAAGTGTTTTTGTCGATTTTAAATATGGGTTTGTCCGGGATCGTGGTCATGTCCACATTCCAGTCCTGGGTTAAGATAGAGCTGTCCACTCGGGCAAGGACCTCATTTTTCGTGCGCCGGTAGATTTTGTAGCCATAGTCTTCCCTGATTTTCCTTGCAGAAATATTTTTTTGCATTTTACCTCTGTCGCTGCTGGCAATTTTATTTTCCAGCGAGGGTTTTTCTTCTTCAAAGTTACCCGGGGCATCACGGTTCATCAGCATAAAAAGGTGATAGCCAAAGGGAGACTTTACCGGTTTAGAGATATCACCAGAATCCTGCAAAGTGCTAATGGTTTTGATGAATACCGGAGGCATACGGTTGGAAGTAAATTCTGGAAATACGCCATCCAGATGCTTTGTGCGGTTGTCTGTTGAAAATTCTTTTACAGCTTTAGCAAAGGAGATATTGCCTTTGTTGATTTCTGTTCTAAGGCTGTCCAGCGTATTGACAGCTTGTGTTGAGTCCATTTTTTTGGGGAGCATAATGTGAGCTACACCTAGTTTTCCCTGTGCCGGAATTTTGTCTGTAACTTTGATAATGTGATAGCCAAAGTCGGTACGTACCGGCATCGACAATTCGCCCACATCCATATTGTAGGCTGCCTTTTCGAAGGGGTACACCAGATTAAAAACGGTGAAATAGCCCAGGTCGCCCCGGTTTCCCGGAATCGTGCGATTGCCTCTTGTTTGATCTCGTGCCGATTGATCTTCAGAAGCTTCTGCAGCTACCTTTCCAAAGGATTCTCCGTTTAAAATGCGCTTACGGAGTTTTAATGCTTTATTATAGGCCTGAAGTGTATCCTCTGCTGATGCATTGGGCCCCACCCGGATTAAAATATGTTGGGCCCGGATATCGTACTGCATATTCTCATGGGCTTCTTTCAGGATTTTTTCCTGCGTTTGGGCATCCATTAAATAAGGCCTGGCCAATTGTTCGCGATATCCTTTTAGCTCTTCCTGGTATGAACTGACGGTATCCAGTCCCATTTCATAGGCTTCGCGTATCTTTAGCTGAAAATTGATAAATAAGTCCAGATATTCCTCTGCCGACTTTTTATCGTCCATATTTCCCTGAATGCTGTTCTTTTTGTATACACGCAGAAATTCATCCACTGTAATTTCATCATTCTCAATGGTAAGCAACACCTGGTCGTTTTGGGCATACAGGCTTGTCGTGAATAACCCTGCTGCTATAAAGCTATAAAGCAGGAGTAAAAAATGTCGGTTCATATAATTTCGATTTTATTATTTTTCTAATTGTAACAAGCGCTTAATAAAGTATTTTATGACAACGAAAGATGCCATGGCATATTATTTTTTGAATCGGCTATAGTTAGGTGCTTCGCGGGTAATGGTAATGTCATGAGGGTGACTTTCGGCCACACCGGCAGCGGTGATTTTAATAAATTGTGCTTGCTGTAGTTCCTGGATATTGTGGGCTCCGCAATACCCCATGCCGGCGCGCAATCCGCCAACCATTTGGTGGACAACTTCTGACAGGGAGCCTTTGAAATCTACCCGCCCGACAATTCCTTCAGGCACCAATTTTTGGATATCATCTTCTGCATCCTGAAAATAGCGGTCTTTAGATCCTTCTTTCATGGCTTCTATCGACCCCATGCCTCGATATGCCTTGTATTTTCTTCCTTCAAAGATGATGGTTTCACCAGGCGATTCTTCCACTCCGGCGAACATAGAACCAAGCATTACTGAATCAGCACCGGCGACAATGGCTTTCACGATGTCACCGCTGTAGCGGATTCCTCCATCAGCAATGACAGGGATTCCGCTTCCTTTCAGTGCTTTAGACACATTGTAGACAGCCGAAAGCTGAGGTACTCCAACACCGGCCACTACGCGGGTTGTGCAGATCGAACCAGGCCCTATTCCTACTTTTACAGCATCTACTCCGGCCTTTTTTAAATCCAGTGCTGCCTCCGCTGTTCCAATATTTCCGGCCACAAGGTCGATATCGGGATGCTGCTTTTTGATGCGGCTTGCCATCTCAATAACGCCTCTGGAATGTCCATGAGCGGTGTCTACCACTATAGCATCTACTCCGGCCTTTACCAACGCTTCTGCCCTTGCCTCAGTGTCGCTTGCTATACCAACAGCCGCAGCTACCAATAAGCGCCCGTGATGATCCTTCGAAGCATTCGGGCGTGCCTTTATTTTGATGATGTCTTTATAAGTGATCAGGCCAACAAGCTTATAGTCATCATTTACAACTGGTAATTTCTCAATCTTGTATTGCTGTAAGATGTCTGCTGCCTTTTCAAAATCAGTGAACTCCGTAGTTGTGATTAAGTTTTTTGTGGTCATTACTTCCGTAACCTTCTTTTTTGTGTTGCGCTCAAAACGAAGGTCGCGGTTGGTGACTATCCCCACCAGCTTATTGTCCTGGTCCACTACCGGAATTCCTCCTATGGAGTTCTCCTTCATGATTGTCAGAATATCCGAAACGATTACATCTTTTTTTACCGTTACCGGATCGATGATCATACCATTTTCTGCACGCTTTACTTTGCGTACTTCTCTGGCTTGTTCATCTATGGTCATGTTTTTGTGCATGACTCCAATGCCCCCATCCTGAGCTATGGCGATGGCCATAGTAGAATTGGTTACTGTATCCATTGCAGCAGATACTATAGGAACATTTAACTCAATATTGCGGGTGAAATGGGTTTTTAAACTGGTTTCTCTTGGTAAAACATCGGAATATGAAGGAACAAGAAGAACATCATCGTATGTAAGTCCCTCTCCCATAAATTTATCGTTGCTCATAGCCTGTGCAGATTTTTGTTTGTGCAAATTTATGAAAATTACACAATTGTGCGGATGCTTCTTGCTTTCCCTTTATTATTTTGACAAGCATAAAAATAATAGCGCATGAATAAACAGGCCTGCTTTATTTTCAGGCAATCTGCTGCCTTGCGAAAGTATTGATATAGAGCATTTAGCCCACATATTCCCCTGCCTTAAACCTAACCCGAACAAGATTAGTGAATGCTTATGGCAGGATGTCGTACAGTGTTAAAGATTCTTAAAATTTAAAAGACGCAAACAGATATGCTAAGATCATCTGTTTTTATTGCTATCAGAACATCCGCTTAATGGATCAAAACAGCTTGCACCCACATAGCAAGGTCATTGGCAAATCCGTTTACAAAGGCTTTTTTCAGGCTTTCGTACTCTGCTGGATTTCCTGTTTCGGCTTTTTGAAATAAGTGGTTTGCTTCGGGATAGGTTTTAATCTGAAAGTTATCCTTACCCTGTTCAATGAGCGTATCAATAAAAGGACGGTTTTGCTGTTCAGTAACCTGAAGGTCTTTGCCACCAAAGACAGCTAAAACCGGCATATCCAGGTTTTCCAATGCAGGTTGAGGGTTATAGGAAAGAAAGAATTGCAACCAGGGTGTTGTTAGCAGGTTTACGGCTGCAGATATAGCGTGCTCATAGAGAGAGCTGTCCTGCACAGGACTTCCATCATTAAAGATAGTGCGATAAATGTCTTTAATTTTATTTGTATCTGTTTTTTCTTTCAGGATTTCATCATAAATCAGGCGGTAATTTTCAAGAAGCTCATCGACTTCTTCTTTAGCGGAGTCTTCTGTTTTCAGCAACATTCTGGCCTGTTCCAGGAGTATTTCTTTTCCCGGTACTGTCGGGCCGGCCATCAGGATTAAAAAGGCAGGCTGATACCGTTGAGCAACCATGGGCGCAATCAGGCCTCCTTCGCTGTGTCCCAGCATTCCAATGGCGGTGCTGTCGATATTCGGGTGGCGGGATAAGTAGCGATAGGCAGCTGCTACATCATCTGCAAAGTCCCTGCTGTCTGCCTCCTGAACATTCCCTTCATCAGATTCTCCTGCTCCGCGGTCATCAAAGCGCAGTACGGCGATTCCTTTGTCAATAAATGCAGGGACAAGCTGTTTGAAAATCCTGAAGCCATAAATGTTCTCATCCCGGTCCTGTTGTCCGCTTCCGGAAATGAATATGACGGCAGGATAGGCTTTGCTGCTGTCAGGAATACTGAGGCTGCCAGCTAAAGTAATGGAATCATGACTGAATCGAACTTCCTTCTCGATCCAGGAATAGGTTTCCTGAGTCTCCGTGGCAGGGAAAAGATGAAATTGTCCCTCAAAACCAGATTGTGAAAACATCCCCTTTATGGTATCTCCTTCACCTGGCCTTGCTTTAAACAGCATATTGCTCGTGGTAGTATCCACACGAACCAGGAAAAGGCTGTCGTTCCATGTTTTACTGTGAATTTTTAGATTGTAAGCCCCCTGAACAGGAATGTTCATGACTCCTTTTTCTGCCTTGTCAAAATCAAACTTGAAAGGGATGGTTTGATTGAGAACAAAGATTTCGCCCTCCCATTTAGAGGGTTGCTGAGCTTTTGTCAGGCTTCCCAGCATGAGCAGAGCTAAAGTGATAAGCGGAATAAACGTTTTCATTGTTAATGGGTTTGTAACTATATTTATGTAGGGATATTCATAAAAGTATCAAAACCACCTGTCAGAAATAAAAGAATTTTGACAAGTAGCTCTGCAAGTAGAATTACAACAAAAAATAAGGCTGCTGCTTTTAAGCCATGGATGTTGAATAAGCTCTTGAAAGCAAGATAGCCCCAGAGTAATGACCAGAAAATGATGAGTATTGTCAGCAATGTAAGTAGGATGAATCCGATAATATCTCCTGTCGTTAGTTCAATGGCTTCTCCTGTATGCATTAATTCGTGAATGATATAATCTGCTACCTTAGAACCATCGAGAAAAAGAGGTAAAAGAACAGCAATAATCAATGGAAGGCGAAAAAAAGCCGTATAACCAGCCAGGTCAAGAAATCGAAAAGTAGGTCCTCGTAGAATCAGACCGGTAAGGCCAAATACCAGCATCAGGGAAAACCAGGTGAAAGCATTTTCTTTAGCTAAAACCCATAAATCACCTGTGCTGGCATAATGGACATCCAAAACGCCATCAAGGTGGGTGTTGGTGACCGTAGAGATGCCCGTCATTGCCAATAAGCCAACGATGCCAGTAAGCAGTGCCGGCCATCCGGAAATGTAGCGAAACGGATTGATGATTTTTTTAATCATTAGTGTTCTCCTTTTTTTCAAGATCCTCTATCTTTTTTATTAAATCATTTAACATATTGCGGATAGTAGGATAGCTTAAATTCAAATCTTTGGACATCTTTTTTATGGAGCCGCTATTCTTAACAAAGCCCAGCAAAAACTCCTGGTCTTTAGGATTAAGTTGCATAAGTAATGGAAACTCAAAGAGCCCTTCAATGTTTGTGCCACAGGCTTCGCAATGCAGCCGTTGTACCTTTAACTGATGATGGCAGCTGGGACACTGACGTGGTAGATTATACTTTTTTTGAGTCAATGGAATTTGTGCGTTTTGGGTTTACAATGATGACCTTATTCAAT
>JBNJHE010000040.1:0-20839 GCA_051748205.1 Bacteroidota bacterium
CCGTGTTCAATGTTCTTTGTTCCTTGTTCCTTGTTTGGTGTTCGCTTTTTCTCTCAGTCTCTCTCTCACTCTCTCTCATTTTCTTAAGTCACTTCGTTCTCTTAGGTCTCGTCGTTCGCTTAAGTCTCTTACGTTTCTTCGTTCGCCCTATCGCATCATCACATCAACGCTTCATCACCAACTCGCTCTGCGCGCACCCCTAAAGGGGAATCCCACCGCACAATGACATAGCCTTCTGGCAGTTCGCCTCCTCGCATTTAATCATGCGTGTGTGTGTTAAAGTTTTTGTCATGGCTCGGTTCATCTGTTTATAATTTTGATATTAGAAATTAACTACTACAGCTTATTTCTTTTTTTTATTTTTCAGTTTTGCACGCATGCGTTTATTGAGTTCGACGATACATTCACGCCGAGGAATTACAACAGAGACCCCGTCGTATTCAATCTCTTTGCGTATAATTTCCACATTTTCCTCATGATTCTTTTTCAAAGGCTTGATAACCTTAATATGCTCAGGGTCAACACCGATGCCCTCGCAAATATTTTCAAGGTGTCCTTTAGCAGAAGAATGTTGCCCACCGGTCATGGCTGTGGTATCATTATCCAAAATCATCACAGTAATTTTGGATTGGTCATTGACAGCATCGAGCAAACCAGTCATCCCTGAGTGAGTAAAAGTAGAGTCTCCGATAACAGTCACAGCCGGATGCAATCCAGCATCGGCAGCACCTTTGGCCATAGTAACGGAGGCACCCATATCCACGCAGGAATTAATTGCATTATACGGATCCAGTGCACCCAGGGTATAGCAACCGATATCGGAAAAGACATGGCCATCGCCATACTCTTTCAGCACTTCGTTCAACGCTTTGTAAGTATCAATATGCGGACAACCGGCACAAAGCTCCGGCGGCCGACCTTCGACGATATCAGGCACTTTATTTTCACGTGGTTTCTCCAATCCAAGAGCTACGGCTACATGATTCGGGTTAAGCTCGCCTGCCCGTGGCAGCGTACCATCCATCCTACCTTTGATGCTGTAGGTATCATCCAGATACCCACGCAAACGTTCTTCTAAAACAGGCGCTCCTTCTTCCAGAACCAGCACTGAATCAGTTTCTTTAATAATACGCTCTACAAGATCACGCGGCTCGGGATATTGCGTAATCTTAAGTACAGGAAAAGGGATTTCTTTATCCCCATAATTTTCCATCAAGTAATTATAGGAAAGGCCACAGGCAATAATGCCCAGGCTTTTATCTTTTCCATCGATATACTGATTAAACGAAGATTTTTCGGACTCCATTTCGAAGGAAGCCTGATTCCCAAGCAGCCCCTGGTAGCGTTTGCGCGCTATTGCCGGCAAGAGCACGAACTGATTGCGGTCTTTTGGTAGCTTCAGTTCGTTTTGTGGCAAAATTTCCATGCGCTGAACACCCGCTCTGGAGTGTGCCAGTCGTGTAGTAATTCGCATCATAACAGGGACCTGATACTTTTCTGAAAGCTCAAATCCATAGCGTGTCATATCATAAGCCTCCTGTTGATTGCTGGGTTCCAGCACCGGAATCATTGCAAAACGCCCATAAAAGCGGGAGTCCTGTTCATTCTGCGAAGAGTGCATCGAGGGATCATCCGCGGCTACAACAATCAAACCTCCATTAACACCCGTAATGGCCGAGTTTACAAATGCATCAGCAGCAACATTTAACCCAACATGTTTCATCCCAACCATAGCCCGCTTACCGGAATATGACATTCCTAAGGCTGCCTCCATAGCTGTTTTCTCATTGGCACCCCATTGGGATCGAATATTTTTCTCTTTGGCTTCAGCTGATGCCTGCACATATTCAGTGATCTCTGTTGAAGGAGTACCAGGATAAGCAAACATTCCGGATAAACCAGCATCCATAGCACCCTGTGCAATAGCTTCATCACCTAATAACAAAAGTTTTTGCATATTATCTTTATTTATTATTCAACGGTTTTCATTTGAGCACAAAGCTAATATTTTTTAGCATATAATCTAGGTCCCTATGCTATCAAAAATGAATTATATTTGTAAGATAGTTGAGACAATGAATTTATTAGCACATCTTTTTCTTTCAGGTTCAGACGAACAGATTAAATTGGGGAATTTCTTTGCTGACGCCGTTAAAGGCAAACAGAAACAACAATACAGCCGCAAAATTCAGCAAGGGATTCAACTACATATTGCCATTGATCAGTATACTGACCAGCATGATGAAGTAAAAAAAAGCGTTAAGCTGCTGCGCAACAATCATCACAAATATGCCGGAGTAATTATTGATCTGGTTTACGACCATTTCCTGGCCAATCACTGGGGGGCATATTCTACGAATAAAGATTTATCAGATTTCATTCAGCACAGCTATGCCTTGTTGTTAAAAAACTACCGCATATTACCCGATCGGACAAAGCGCTTTCTTCCTTACATGATCATCAACAACTGGCTATGGAATTACCAATCGTTAAGTGGCTTAGACAAAAGCCTGTCCGGCTTGGCCCGCAGAACAACATTTGATTCAGGCATGGAGCATGCCATAAAAGAAGTAAAGGTACACTATGATGCATTAGAGCGTCATTTTTCCATATTTTTCCCTGAAATTATAGCTTTTGTCCGGGGAAATCCCGCTGTAAAATGGGAACATCAATAATAAAGTGTAAGAATTATCCTTCGTCTATGCACCTTGTTCCTAAACTCCCCAAGATAAATACCCTGCCAGGACCCCAGGTTCAGTTGATGGTTTGTTACCGGAATACTGATACTTTGGCCGAATAAGGCAGACTTGATATGCGCCGGCATATCATCAACCCCCTCCATAGTATGAGTATAAGCAGCTTTATTTTCAGGGACCAGCGCATTACAAAATTCATTAAAATCATAACGTACGGAAGGGTCAGCATTCTCGTTCAGTGTCAGCCCGGCAGAAGTATGCTGCAAGAAAACATGCAAAATACCTTTTTCCGGCAGTTCCCCCAGGTGGTGCATTACTTCGTTGGTAATTAAATGAAAGCCCCTCCCCAAAGGGGGTAACTGAAGTTCTTTTTGCCAAATCATTTTTAGCACAAAAGTATAAAGAAAACCATTTCGTGAAAAATGCTAATTTTGCAAAAAATATCAGAAACAATTCATTCTCATTAAATAATCATAACAATATGGACACAAAGAAGGTAGGAAACTACACTAAAATGGTACATAGCGGCAACATCGAAGATAAATTCATGAGCGCTACAGTACCAATTTATCAAACATCTACTTTTGCTTTTCATAATGCCGATCATGGTGCAGACCTTTTTAACGGTAAAGGCGAGGGTTATATTTACACAAGGCTGGGCAACCCAACAATAGAAGCCTTAGAAAACGCTGTTACCGACCTTGAAAATGGCTATGGAGGCATTGCTACCAGTTCAGGGATGTCGGCTGTCACGACCCTCTACACCGCCATGCTGGGACAGGGAGACCACATGGTTGGACACAACGCCATTTACGGACCTTCCAGAGCAGTAATGGAAAATATTTTCTCTAAATTCGGCATCGAATATTCTTTTGTGGATACGACCAATCCCGAAGAAGTGCGCCACGCAATAAAAGCAAATACCAAATTAGTGTATACCGAAACACCCGCGAATCCTACTATGGGCATTACAGATATTCAAAAAATTGCTGATATTGCCCACGAACATAATATCCCTCTTTGTGTAGACAACACTTTTTGTAGTCCACATTTACAAAAGCCATTAGAGATAGGAGCAGACATTGTACTCCATTCCATGACAAAATTCATCAACGGACATGCTGATATTGTTGCCGGCATGCTGGTGGCCAAAACAGAAGAGCACTATAAACTCTTACGTAACACTTTGGTAAACATGGGTGGCAACATGGATCCACACCAGGCTTATATGGTGCACCGGGGGTTAAAGACACTAGGTATCCGGATTGATAAAGCTCAGAAAACAGCCATGGCTGTAGCCAGCTTTTTAGAGAATCATCCTAAAGTGGACTGGGTGAAATACCCGGGCCTGGAAAGTCATCCCCAGCATGATCTGGCAAAAAAACAAATGGACGGGTTTGGCACCATGATTAGCTTTGGATTAAAAGGTGGTTATGATGCAGGAAAAACCATGATGAATTCTGTCCAGCTGGCCTTATTAGCTGTTTCATTGGGTGGTGTAGAAACACTCATCCAGCATCCGGCCTCCATGACACATTCCAAACTGGCACCAGAAGACCGGGAAAAAGCAGGCATCAGCGAAGGCCTGGTACGCTTTGCTGTCGGCATAGAAGATGAAAAAGATATCATTCACGATTTAGAGCAAGCGCTGGAAAACATCTAGTGTCTGGTCAACACTATTTGTGTCGACCCGGATCTTGTTCTTTTTTTCAGCACCACAAAAGAGATTCTATACATAGCTATGTCTATGTTTAGAATTCCTTTACTGACCTGAGAAAAAACACAGCTTAGCATTTATATTTTATAAAAATCGCTTAACAACATACGAATTATTATACCTAAAAGGTTGTTTAGATAACAACCTTTTTTTACATTTACCTGCATAAATTTGTTATGAAGTCGATACGGTTTGTTTTTCTGTTTTTCCTGGTTTTCCCCCTCATTCAGGGGCATGCTCAAAAAGTGGGGTTAGTCCTTAGTGGTGGCGGAGCCAAAGGCATTGCGCACATAGGAGTAATCAAAGCGCTGGAAGACAACCATATACCTATTGATTATATCACTGGGACATCAATGGGAGCTATTGTAGGAGGATTATATGCTGCAGGATACTCTCCTGATGAAATGGATTCCATAATTCAAACAGATGATTTTTTAAACTGGGCGGAAGGAAAAATAGAAGAACAATACAGATATTATTATACCCGGGATGAGCAAAACTCTTCGTGGGTAACACTCAAGGTTAGTCTGGATTCAATGGAACGAAAGCCTTTACTTCCCTCGAGTATTATAGAGCCTTTTCAAATGGATTTTGCCTTCATGCAAATCTTTACTCAGGCATCAACAACGGCAAACAATAATTTTGACAGCTTGTTTGTTCCTTTTCGATGCATGGCTTCAGACATACAGAATAACAAGCCAGTGATACTAAAACAGGGGAATCTGGGCCGAGCCATTCGGGCATCCATGTCTTACCCCTTCTATTTCAAGCCAATAACTATTGACGGTGTTGTTATGCTGGATGGAGGAATGTATAACAATTTTCCTGCTGATGTAATGCTGGATGTTTTTAACCCGGATATAATCATCGGCTCCAAGGTTGCCGGCAACTATTCCAAAGTAGACCCCTCTGATATATTTTCTCAAATGCAAACCATTATGATGGAGCAGACGGACTACAATGTTTTTTGCGAGAGTTCTGTTTTGATAGAACCCAATACTCCGGCGATTGGTGTAACAGACTTTAGTTTAAGAGGCCCCCTGGTTGACAGTGGCTATGTAGCGACACAACGCAAGATAGATGAAATCCGCTTATTTCTTACTGACAGTTTATCACCCATGGAGCTACAGCAAAAACGAAAATCCTTTAAAAGAAAGTCGCCCCCTTTAATATTTAATAAGATCAATGTTAAAGGTTTAAACCAAAGTGAGTCGGCTTATTTAAAAGGAATGCTTTTACACTATCAGGATACTGTTGGGATTGACAACATAAAAGAAGATTACTTCCGTGTGCTGGCCGACCAGCATATTGCTTATATTTATCCGGAGGCAAACTATAATCACCAAAGCGGCTATTATCAACTTGATCTGGAGGTAGAAAAGGATAAGAATATGGAAGTTCAGTTTGGAGGAACCGTTTCTTCTTCTCCCATCAATGAAGCATTTCTTCAATTGAAATACAAGCATTTAAATCGTGTTGCCTCCAGCGTACGTCTAAACTCACACATTGGGCGGTTTTATTCCTCGGTAAGTGCTATTGGGCGCCTGGACTTTGCCGAGAAAACGCCCTTCTTTTTAAAAGCCGGGACCTCATATAACCAATGGGATTACTTTAAGACATCCACGATGTTTTTTGAAGACAAAACCCCTTCCTATCTGATAAAAAACGACTTTCAGAACTTTGTCAGCGTAGGATCTCCGATTACCAATAACAGTAAGATAGAGGCAGGATTTAATTTTGGTAGTTTGGTAAACAAATATTACCAAAGCAATCAGTTTTCGCGTCAGGATACTGCAGACAAAACAACATTTCAGAATTATTATACTAACCTCAAATGGGAGTTGAACACCCTTAACCGAAAACAATTTGCCAGCGAAGGCAGGTTTTTCAAAATTGAACTAAAGAACTTTCATGGACAGGAAGTCTATGATCCGGGCACCACGTCACAGAAGACTACAGAAGTTGTTTTCCACCCTCAGTGGATTCAGCTGAGCATGGAGTATCTGAAATTTTTTCCGGTAAATAAGTGGTTTACTTTTGGAGTACGGGGGGATATTTTCACATCAAATCGTGAATTAAACATCAATCAGGTTTCCAGTTTACTGATGGCGAAAAATTACACCCCTGTTCCGGAGACAAAGACTGTGTTTTTGCAGAATTTCATTGCCAACAATTATGTTGCTGCTGGCATAAAAAACATCGTTCATCTCGAGAAAAACTTTAATTTACATGCCGAAGGATACCTGTTTCAGCCTACAAGGGAAATACTTTCTGACCAAAATGACAATGTAAAATACGGGCCGCTGTTTCATCACCGCTACTTTCTTGGCTCGATGCGGGCTGTTTATAATTCCCCTATTGGTCCCATCAGTTTATATCTAAATTACTATCAAGGACATGAAGACCCCTTTGCCTTTGGGCTTAACATTGGATATATCTTATACAATGAACATAGCCTAAATTAAAATTTTATTTTGGCCTTCATTAAAAAGATTACTATTTTTGCCTCCTTTAATTTTTATTAATAATCAGCAAGTCAAACCATTAATTTGAGAAAAATGCTTGCTAAAGGGCAGCTGGTCTGCCATTGGGAATATTTATTAAGTGAAGAACCATACATTAAATTGTTGAACTAATCTTATGACACAAGAATCAAAAGACCAAAACAAGGGACAATCTATTCCTTCTGTTCGTGAAGTCACACAGAAAACAAAAGATCAGGAAGCAGAAAATCACAAACAGCCTGAAAAAGACCTCGATTCAACTGCGGTGGAGTCGGATTCTACGACAGAGCAAGCCCCCGTCGATCAGCAAGAGCAACACAAGCAAGCTAAAGAGCCCTCAGGAGAAGAAACAGTCCCTTCGGAAGTTGCTGAAGCCGTTAATCGCACCTTAGCAAAGGAAGAAGAAAACGATACCGCACCAACTGAAAAAAAACCGACAACTGAAAAAACAGCTCCATCAGAGAAAGGGAGCTCGGATGAAAGAGAGTTTTACGATTTTGGAGAGGACTCCTCTCTGGAAGAAGATGAAAGCGAACATCCGGATGAGCAGCAAGAAAACAAACAAGAAGAGCTTGATTACGAAAGCTACAGCCGGGAAGCTTTAGTGCAGGAGTTGGAAAAATATATTCAAAAAGAAAATTTCCTGGATCACAAGCGAGAAATAGCCTTAATCAAGGTTGCGTATCTTAAAGCTACAGATATAGAAAACACAAAAGTACTGGAAAAAAAGCCTGAAACAGAAGACAAAAAGCCAGATACAGAAGACAAAAAGCCAGAAGACAAAAAGCCAGATACAGACCCGTTAGCCGAACGATTCCAGGCAGCTTTTAATTCCTACAAGCAGAAAAAAGCTGAACACCAAAAGGAACAAGAGAAGATTCAGGAAGAAAACCTAATCAAGAAGAAGCAAATCCTTGAAGAATTGCGGGAACTCATTGGCTCTGAAGAGACCCTAAAAAAGACGTATGATGACTTCAAGGCATTGCAGGATCAATGGAAAGAGGTTGGCATAGTGCCAAAAGCAGAGGTTAATGAACTGTGGAAAAACTATCATTTCCTGGTTGAAAAATTCTTTGATAAAGTTAAAATCAATAAAGAGCTCCGTGATCTGGATTTAAAGAAAAATCTGGAACAAAAAATTGAATTATGCGAGCAGGCTGAGGAGCTCATACTGGAGCCATCAGTCAACAAATCATTTAAACAATTGCAGAGCTTGCATGAAAAATACCGCCAGATTGGACCAGTTCCAGGAGACAAAAAAGAAGAAGTTTGGAGCCGCTTTAAAGCTGCTACGGAAAAAATTCATGACCGCCGCAGAAAACACTATGAAAACCTGGAACAGGAGCAGGAAAAAAACCTGGAAGCCAAAACCGCATTGTGTGAAAAAACGGAAGACATCCTCAAACGGGATTTAAAAACTGTTAAAGACTGGAACAACAGCAGCAACGAAGTGAAAGAGCTAATGAATATCTGGCGGTCAATCGGGTTTGTACCACGGCAGTATAATGAGTCGATCTGGAACAGGTTTAAAACTTCGGTGGACACTTTTTATGACAACAAAAAAGATTTCTTCAATACCCTAAAAGAAGAACAACGCGAAAACTACAACCGCAAATTAAATTTATGCCTCGAGGCTGAAGCCATACAGGATAGCACAGACTGGAAAAAAACTACGCTGGACTTGATCAAGCTTCAAAAAGAGTGGAAAAAAATCGGGCCGGTGTCACGCAAACACTCCGACAAATTATGGAAGCGCTTTAGAGCTGCTAATGACAAATTCTTCAATGCCAAAGAAGAATACTTTGACTCCAGGAAAGAGAAAGAAAAAGAGAACCTGGAAAAGAAAATTGAACTAATCGGAAAAATCAACAGTCATACTTTTGGCGATGACAAAAATGAAAATCTAAGAGTCCTTAAAGAATACCAGCGTGAATGGATGAAGATTGGCTATGTTCCCCTGTCAGAAAAAGATAAGATTCAAAAACAGTATCAGGATGTCATCAATAAACATATGGATGCACTGAGTATTTCACCGGCAGAAATCAATTCAGCTGAATTTAAGAATCACGTGGACAGTCTTAAGGAAATGCCTGGCGGAAGCCGGCAACTCAAAAAAGAACGCGGGCAGCTGCTTGGTAAGATCAGCAAGCTGAAAGAAGATGTTAAACTATGGGAAAACAATACCGGATTTTTAGCAAACACAAAAAATGCTGATCTTTTGAAAAAAGAATTCCAGGAAAAAATAGACAAAGCAAAGCGCGAGATATCCCTTTTAGAAGCTCAGATGAAGATGATTGATAATTAGCATTTTCGATAATATCCAAGACCGGCGTTCCTGCTTAAATTTTAAATCCTCATATACATTAGTGTGTATGAGGATTAATTTTTACCATTCATATATCAACATTTTGTCTTAAATAGTGTTAATAAAAGGCAAACGAACAAGAATGCATTAACACCAAAGCAGAGATGAAGAAAAAACTACTGTTAATAATCTTTACAGGCCTGATAATGCAAGCATTTGGGCAAAGCGGGAAGATCACCGGGCGGGTATTTGACAAGAGCACCAATGAGCCCTTGCCATTCACAAATATCATCATCTATGAAACAAGCATAGGCTCAACATCCGATTTTGAAGGGAAGTTTACATTTACCGGAATAGAGCCCGGATTTTATCGACTTCAGGCGACTTCTGTTGGTTATGGAAAAACGATAACGGAAGAATTTCAGGTTACCAATGCCAAAACTGCGAATATTGATATCGCCATGGAGAAAAAATCACAGGAGCTGGAGGAATTCACTGTCAAAGTATCCCCATTTAAAGAGAAGGAAGAAAGCCCTGTGAGCATGCGGACATTAACAGTGTCAGAAATAGAAAAAAACCCGGGAGCCAACCGGGACATATCCAAAGTGATTCAGGCTTTTCCGGGCGTAGCCTCAAGTGTGGCATTTCGCAATGATGTAATTGTTCGTGGCGGAGGCCCCTCAGAAAACAGTTTTTATTTAGACGGGATAGAGATACCCAACATCAATCATTTTGCCACACAGGGAGCTTCGGGAGGGCCTGTAGGTATTATCAACGTAGATTTTATTCGTGAAGTAGACTTGTATTCCGGTGCCTTCCCGGCGAACCGGGGTGGAGCCGTTAGCTCCATCATGGAACTAAGTCAAATCAACGGGAACCAGGAAGCGCTGCAAGCCAGAGCGACACTTGGCGCCAGCGACCTGGCTTTAACCCTGGATGGCCCTTTGGGTGAAAAAACAACCATGATAGCCTCAGCCCGAAGATCTTATCTTAAATTTTTGTTTGACATTATCGGCTTACCATTTTTGCCTGTCTATCATGATTTTCAGTTTAAAACCAAAACACGGTTTAATGAAAAAAATGAACTATCATTTATCGGTCTGGGAGCCATTGATCAATTCTCGCTCAACACCGGACTGGAAAATCCGGATGAATCACAACGCTATATCTTACGGGAAACGCCCGTAAACGAACAATGGAATTACACTGTGGGCGCTATCTACAGACACTATGGAAAATACGGATTCAGCTCCGTCTACCTTTCGCGTAATATGCTAAACAACTCTTCTTACAAATATCCGGATAATAATGAAAATCAAAATAAAATACTGGATTTCGTTTCCCAGGAGATTGAAAACAAACTACGGTTTGAACAAAACGAAAATCGTCAGGGCTATAAAATTGTTTATGGTGCAGGCATAGAATATGCAAAATACAACAACGACTTTTTCCAGCAGATTTTTTTAAATAACAAACTCGACTCGTTGAGTTACAACTCAGAGTTAAAGCTCTTCAAATGGGAGGCATTTGCGCAAATCAGCAGAAAGTTCTTCCAGGATCAGCTAACGCTATCGGTAGGCACGCGGGTAGATGCTAACAATTATTCCAACTCCATGTCAAATTTAATGGATCAATTTTCTCCACGGTTTTCGGCCTCCTACGACCTAAACGAGGACCTCTCGCTTAACTTCAACACAGGACGTTATTATCAGTTACCTGCCTATACAACACTTGGATATCGTGATAATACGGGCCGGCTGGTCAATAAAGACAACAATCTAAAATACATTGCTGCAGACCATATTGTTGGAGGCCTTGCCTGGTATCCACAATCGGATGCAAAAATCACATTAGAAGGGTTTTATAAGCAATATTCCGACTACCCCTTTTCGCTGACAGATTCAATATCCCTGGCCAATCAGGGTGCAGACTTTGGTACCATCGGTGATGATCCGGTAAAAAGTATTTCAGAAGGAAGAGCCTACGGGATTGAATTACTGGCCCGTGACCGCTCGACAATTTTTGGGCTCAACGCCATTTTATCCTACACATTTGTCCGGAGCGAGTTTAAGGGTGTGGATGGAGAATACGCCCCATCATCATGGGATAACAGGCATTTGTTAAATCTAACCCTAAGAAAAGAACTAAAGCGTAACTGGGACATCGGGATTAAATTCCGCTATGTCGGTGGTCCTCCCTATACCCCCTGGGACCTTAATCAATCGGCCATTGTTCAGGCCTGGAATGTCAGAGGTACCGGCGTGCTGGATTATTCACAGCTAAATCAAGAGCGGCTGCAAGGCTTTCAACAACTTGATATCAGGGTAGATAAAGCCTGGTTTTTTGATAAATGGTCTTTAATGTTGTATCTTGACATCCAAAATGCATATAATTATCAGGCGGAAACAGAACCTAACCTGGTGCAGGTTCTCGATCAAAACGGCAACCCTATAACTTTCGAGGATAATGGAATGCTCAAATACCGGATTAAACAACTAAATTCCACCACAGGTACAATTTTGCCAACAATTGGAATTATGATAGAGATATAACAAAATAACAAACCATGACAGCATACAAAGCACTTACCATCGGCTTAATTTTGGCCCTGGCCATAACACTAAACAGCTGCAAATCAACAAACAAGAAACAAGCAGATCCTGTTTATGATGAATTTGTAACCAACCCCAATGCTACGGGCGATTGGCTGGAGGTTAAACTAACAGCAGGTCCGGCATACAACCATCCGGTTATAGCTATATGGCTGGAGGATACCAACAGACAATTTATTCAGACCTTGTATGTATCACAAACCATAGCCAAAGGTGTTTTTGAACGTGGAAAAGTAGAGCAAGGACAGTGGATGCCCGGGGAAATCCAACGTCCTTCGGCTATCCCCGTATGGAGCCATCAGCATATTGACGAAAAGAATGAATTTGGAAATTTTTTACCAACACCCGAAGACCCTGTAGTAGATGCACTCACAGGCCCTACACCCTTGCGCTCATTTATTTTGAAAGCTAAAACAAACCAACCAATTACTTCAGCAACTGTATTAATGCTGGAAATAAACCAGGCTTTTGATTTTAATGAACACTGGGTTAATGCCAAATATCCTGATAAAAACGAATATATGAAAAGCGGGCAACCGTCGATTGTTTATCGTGCCTTGATCAATCCAAACCAGGAGCGCAAAGAATTTGAATTAAAACCATACGGACACGGCCATTACGCAGGAGAAAACGGCGAGGTCAATAACGATTTATCGACACTCACCACAGCTAAAAAGATAATCGGGTCGGCAATGGTCAGAATCGAATGATCAGCTGTTTAATCATTCGATTTATCTTTTAACATCGGAACAAACCGGAATAACCCATGCTCGTTGGTTGTTAAAGAGTCATCCTCATTTTTTGTAACCGTTTTCATAATTTGGCTACCCTCTACACCAAGTGGAATAACCAGAATACCTCCCGGTTTCATTTGGGTTAAAATAGCATCAGGTATTTCAGGAGCAGCAGCAGTAATAATGACTTTATCATAAGGAGCAAAAGCCGGTATTCCCTGATATCCATCGCCATAAAAAAGCTTAATTCTGTAATGAAAATCTTTTAGTGTTTCTTTGGCTTTAAGGTAGAGTTTTCTATGCCGTTCGATACTAAAAACTTTGGCTCCCATTTCGGCAAGAATACAAGCCTGATAGCCAGAGCCAGTACCCACTTCCAAAACCTTATCCCCTTTTTTAATTTGCAAGAGCTCCGTTTGAAACGCTACGGTATAAGGCTGTGATATGGTTTGACTTGACCCAATCGGAAAAGCTTTATCTTCATAAGCATGCTCAACAAAAGAAGAATCCATAAAAATATGGCGCGGTACAGTTTTTAGCGCATCAAGAACAGCCTTATCCTGTATCCCCTTTGCGCTGACTTGTTCTGCCAGCTTTAAACGCATGCCTTTATGTCTGTATGTATCTTCCATTTCCTGACTGTGAATAAAGTCGTTTATATTTTTTGCGAAAGTAATAATTTTCACATTGATGAAACACTTACTTTTGATTTTAAATAACACTACACTTAAATCAAGGATTAATGCTAAAAATCGGTATTTTCGGAGTAGGCCAAACAGGAAGGATTCTCATTGAACGATTAAAAGCCATTGACCAGTATCAATTAGTAGGTTTTTATGATATTGATGACAAAAATTCTGTTTACACAGCAAAAACCTATGGTCTTAAGCGCTATCAGAGCTTTCTAGAGTTGATTGATGACAGTGATGTCATCAGCATCAGCACACCATCGAATACCCATTATGATTACGCCAAAGCAGCCATAACCAGGGGACGCCATATCTTTATCAAAAAGCCCCTGGCCAGGGATATCCTAAAAGCTGAAAAACTAATAACATTATCAGAAGAGGCAGAGGTAAAAGTACAGGTAGGGCATGTTGAGCGGTTTAATGCTGGTCTTTTAGCGGTCAGGGGGTATCTGGACCAGCCGATGTTTATAGAATCGCGGCGCCTGGTAACACAACAGGGCGATCAGAACAGCTCGATAGTCTACGATCTGATGCTTCATGATATTGACATTATAATCAGTGTGATAAACTCCCCTGTAAAACGCATTCACGCTTCAGGAGCGGCTGTCTTTCATGACACACCATCGATAGTAAATGCACGCGTAGAATTTGGCAATGGTGCGGTGGCTAATCTCACCAGCAGCAGAATAGCATCATCTAATTATTGTAAAACCACATTCTATCAACGTCAAAACATCATCACGGTCGATTTCTTACACCAACAGGGTGAAATTATTTCCCGGCCCGGGCAATCAGAACAAAAGCCACACATCACCCCCCTTCATACCAGACAACCACAGAGCATTATAGGCCCAATGCAAAGCTACGACCCGGAAATCCTTCATAAGGAAGCCATAGAAGCAGAATTAAACTATTTTTATGATAGCATTATGAACAACACTGCTCCTGCAGCCACTATCAACGATAGCTATCAGGGGCTACAGCTAGCCAAAGCCATAACTGAGAAAATCCATAATACTTTTTAAGCAAACATGGCAGTTGTTGCCGGGTAGCTCAATTAAAAAGATTTTTGTATTTTCGCGCCGCGCTGCAATAAAGTATATGGCAGGGCGTTTTTTTTACTCACGACTGTTTGGGAACCAACGATGAATATTACAAAGAAAAGCAAGGGAATCATCATACTTTTTTTAATAACAGGCCTTTGGGGATGCGAAATCATCGACCCCGAAGAACCGGTTCCCGGTTATCTGTATATTGAAGACATCCAAACCACAACCCAATCTGGAGAAGGCACAGCAGAACAAAATTTTTCAGATGCCTGGGTTTATATTGACCAGGATTTGCTGGGAGCGTTCGAACTTCCTGCCCTGGTTCCGGTACTGGAGGAAGGAAATCATACCGTTACCATTAAACCCGGCATTAAACTAAACGGGATATCATCAACAAGAGCCGCCTATCCTTTTGTAAAGCAATATGAAACCACAGTCGATTTTCAACCTGAAAAAATTGACACCCTAAATTTAACTGCATCCTATCTGGATGGACTTTCTTTTCCCTGGAACACCGCCGGACAAGAAGACTTTGAACAGGGAGGAGTATCGCTGGACTCCACAACAAATTCTGACGCCCAAATTATCCGGCAAAGCAATGATGTCTTCGAGGGAAACAGTTCCGGCTTAATTCATCTTGACAGCGCTGGAATGCAATTTGAAATAATGTCGATTACTGAATTCGCCTACCCCGGCCAAAATAAACCTACCTTTCTGGAACTGCATTATAAAGCTGATAACAGCTTTGCTATAGGGTTAAAATTATATTCCATTACCGGACGAATTGAAATGAATCCGATATTAATTGTGAATCCCAGGAATACATGGAATAAAATTTACATCAATCTCACCCCAACCTTAACCAGAGAAAATCAAACATATAAATATCAAATCTATTTTTCAGGAAATGTGAATGAAGATATTGATGAGGCCAACATCTACCTGGACAATATAAAGCTAGTATCAGCTGATTAAGTTTGAAAGGAATTCATGAACAGGACAATTCAAGTTTTAAAATATATTATCAGCGACTACCTATCGGCAGCAATTGCCTGGGGCGTATTTTTTATTTTCCGAAAACACTATGTCGCACCAGAGGCTTTTGATTGGGACCAGATCTTTAATGATGATAAGTTTTATCTGGGCATCATAATCATTCCTCTGATCTGGATTGCATTATATGCGCTGGTGGGCACCTACAGAAATATATACCGAAAGTCACGCTTAAAAGAATTAGGTCAAACCTTAATGATTTCATTGTTAGGAGTAACGGTTATCTTTTTCACCCTTATCTTAGACGATATCGTAGTTTCGTATAAAGGATATTATCCATTTGTCATTGTTTTATTCCTGTTGCATTTTGTTTTAACATTTCTCGGCAGGTTTATATTATCGTCAATAACAGCCTACAAAATCCATAATCGCATAATTGGATTCCCCACATTAATCATCGGATCAAATGGCAATGCCACCAACATCTATAAAGAAATTGAAAACCAGGAGAAACCATCCGGAAACCGCTTTGTAGGTTTTGTGCATGTTAATGGCAGTCAAGATTTTATGCTGGAGAACTATCTTCCTCATCTGGGTCATTACAAAGACATCAAAGAGATTATACAGCAACATGGCATTGAAGAGATTATCATCGCTATTGACCCCGAAGAACACAAGTCTGTTTTTAAAATCATCACAGAGCTACAGGGTACTGGTGTCGTGATAAAAGTTATTCCGGACATGCATGATATTTTGCTGGGGTCTGTAAAAATGACTTCTATATTCCATGCCCCGCTAATCCATATTTACCCTGATCTGATCCCAGCCTGGCAACAAAGCATCAAGCGGATTATTGATATTACTGTCAGCATAATTGCCTTAATTCTTCTCTTTCCGGTTTATTTACTGACAGCCATAATTATCAAGCTCACATCGACCGGCCCGATATTTTATTCGCATGAGCGGGTTGGTTTACATGGAAAGTCCTTCACCATGCACAAATTCCGATCGATGTATAAGGATGCCGAAAGCAACGGGCCGCAATTATCCTCGGAAAATGATCCAAGAATTACTCCTTTCGGACGATTTATGCGACAGGTTCGGTTGGATGAAACCCCGCAGTTTTGGAATGTGCTCATCGGAGATATGTCATTGGTAGGCTATCGTCCGGAGCGACAGCATTATATTGAGCAGATAATAGAACAGGCTCCTCATTACCGCTTATTGTTTAAGATCAAGCCCGGCATCACTTCATGGGGGCAGGTTAAGTTTGGATATGCTGAAAACGTTGATGAAATGATACAACGCTTAAAATATGACATCCTCTACCTGGAAAATATGTCTTTGGCAACGGATTTTAAAATCATGATTTACACAGTCATAATCGTGATAATGGGGCGCGGACAATAATCTAAGTTTATGCTATTGAAATAGCCTGATTTAAATGCAGGATATCATCAACTATTTTAGCAACTATCAAAAATTTTTATTGCGAAAAAAGATAATCCGGTATATCTTCGCAAGGTGGCACAATTTTAGATGTTATGACAATGATGAAAAAGTCATGTATAACCATACTTCTGTTGTTTTGGATCCTTCCTGCGGCTTTAGGGCAGAGGGAAAAAAGCATAAATGTCCTTCCGGCTTATGTTGACAATGGGGACACAACGGCGATTATCACCCTGGAATCGGTAACCATTTTTGAGCCATTAACATTTTCAAATAATCGCGAAAAGAGACGTTTTTATCGTTTGGCCAAACACGTTAAGAAAGTATATCCATACGCTCGCTTAGCAGGCATAGAGTTCGACAAAGTGGAGGAAGAGCTGGAAAACACAGACAGTTATAGTGAGAGGCGAAAAATTGCCAAACAAGTGGAAAAGAAGATCGAATCGCGCTACAAGGAGGAGTTAAAAAGGTTAAAATTCACTCAGGGAAAGATTCTCATCAAATTAATCGACCGGGAAACATCCCATACCTCCTTTGCCATTTTGCAAGAAATGCGGGGCCGTTTAATCGCAGGCTTTTGGCAGGGATTAGGCAGGCTATTTGGCTATAACCTAAAGGAAGGATACGATCCGGAAAACAATGACTTCGACCATCAAATTGAAACCATTGTACAAATGATTGAAGCCGGCGCAATATAATATCAGGCTACTTTCAGGCGTGCGATATTGGTCTTTTTCAGCTGCTGATGCACATAATCCACATCGATAATCAGTTCCCGTTTCTTTTCTGCATCTTGCTCCGAAGGCATTTCAAACATCGCATCGTTTAGTATTGCCTCCAACATAGATCGTAACCCTCGTGCACCCAAACCATACTCTATGGCTTTATCTGCAATATATTCATAGACGCCATCGTCAAATTTCAGCTCGATATTGTCCAGCTCAAAAAGGTAGACAAATTGTTTTATCACAGAATTTTTGGGTTCCGTTAAGATTTGCATAAGGGTATCCTTATCCAACGGATTCATAAAACTCACCACCGGCAAACGTCCGACAATTTCAGGAATCAGCCCAAAGCTCTTTAAATCTTGTGGAGCCACATATTGCAAAAGGTTGCTTTTATCAATTCTGTCTTTGACATCATCAGCAGAAGAAAAGCCGATAACATTTGTTCTTAAGCGGTTAGCAATTTTCTTATCAATACCATCAAAAGCACCTCCGGCGACAAACAAAATATTCTCTGTATTGACCTGGATCATTTTCTGTTCAGGATGTTTTCTTCCTCCCTGGGGTGGAACATTCACAACAGTTCCTTCGAGCAGTTTCAGCAATGCTTGCTGCACGCCTTCCCCTGAGACATCACGTGTAATAGATGGGTTATCACTTTTACGGGCAATTTTGTCAATTTCATCGATAAAGACTATCCCCTTTTCAGCTTTAGCCGGGTCATAATCCGAGGCCTGCAACAAGCGCGAAAGGATGCTCTCAACATCTTCGCCAACATAGCCAGCTTCGGTTAAAACAGTAGCATCGGCAATACAAAAGGGCACATCCAACATACGGGCAATAGTACGAGCCATCAGGGTTTTTCCAGTGCCTGTCTCCCCTACCAAAATAATATTGGATTTTTCTATCTCCACATCCGTTTCATTCTGCTTCTTCTTACGCTTGCCCAGCTCTATCACACGCTTATAATGGTTGTAGACAGCAACAGAAAGAACGCGCTTGGCTTGTTCCTGCCCTATAACATACTGATCCAGGTATTCCTTAATTTCATAGGGGCGCTTTAGGACAAGCTCTCCTGCATCCTCCTCTTTGTCTGTTATTTCTTCCTGAACAATTTCATGCGCTTGAATAACACAATAATCACAGATATTCCCATGAATACCCGAGATCAACATATTCACATCTTTGCGTTCTCGACCACAAAATGAACAATGCTCTGAATCTTTTTTGGCCATACGTTTTGTTGTTATATATTATATTAGTATACAGAGTGTTGATAAACTATTTATCGTCATTTTTGGCATTTCTAACCAGGACTTCATCGATCATACCGTAAGCTTTGGCTTCTTCGGCTGTCATCCAGTAATCACGGTCAGAATCTTTTTCAATCTTATTAAATTTTTGGCCTGAGTGTTTAGCAATAATTTCGTAGAGTTCCTTTTTCATTTTCAGGATTTCTCTGGCGGTAATTTCAATATCAGAAGCCTGTCCCTGGGCGCCACCAAGAGGTTGATGTATCAACACTCTGGAATGCGGTAGAGCACTGCGTTTCTTGTTTGCTCCGGCACATAAAATAACAGCGCCCATCGATGCTGCCATTCCCGTTGAAATCGTCGCCACGTCGGGTGCAATATATTGCATAGTGTCGTAAATACCCAGTCCTGCATGTACTGATCCGCCGGGAGTGTTAAGGTATACCTGAATATCCTTACTGCTGTCCACAGACTCTAAAAAAAGCATTTGTGCCTGAATGATATTGGCTACATTATCATCAATAGGCACACCCAGAAAAATGATTCGATCCATCATCAGACGGGAAAAGACATCCATTTGGGCTACATTCAATTGCCGCTCTTCAATAATGGTAGGGTTAATATACCCCGAAACAGCAGATGCATATTGATCATAGGTTATACTATTTATTCCACGATGCTTAACAGCATATTTCCGAAATTCATTTTGGTCGCTTATCATGACTATTTATTGTTTTTTTCCTGAGCTAATTTAACAAAATCATCGTAAGAAATGTTCTTTTCTTTAATGCTAATTTTTTCTTTAAACAAATCTCCGATTTTCCGCTCATAGAGCTCGTCATAGATACGATTTGTTTCTTTTTCATTTTGCATCACCGTTTGCACAAGTTGCTCCATTTGTTCATTGAGGGCTTCATTATCCTCAAGCGGCATTCCCATCTGCATGCTTAACAATTCCCGTATTCTATCTTTTACTTCTGCTTCAGTGACCTTCAACTCAAAGTCGGTAATCAATTTATTTTGCAACAGTTGCCATCTCATCCCTTCTGCATACTGATCATAATTTTCATCAATATCTTTTTCGGCTAACTGTTCTTTTTCATCCAGGTTACGGTTATTTTCTTTCAGCCAGCGCTTCATAAAAGCTTCTGGCAGCTGAATGTCAGCCTGTTTTTTTAGTTCTGTCACCACATCATCAAAGAACAATTTCTCACTTTCATTCACGAGTGATTCTGCAGAATCTTTCCGTATCCGTTCTCTGAGTTCTTCCTCATTTTTAATGTTATCCGCCTGGTACACCTTGCTAAACAATTCTTCATTGAGCTCGGCAGGCTTAACACGCGTTATACTGGTAATGACAGCCCGGTAGTCCGCTTTCAATTTGTCTTCATCCTCAGTTGAAATGCCAAGCATTGTAGCAACATCCTGATCATTTTTAAATGTGCGTCGGGGATTAAAATCAAGGGTGTCTCCCACTTTGGCACCAAGCAATTTTTTCTTATATGTCTTCAGTTCAACTTTATCCACGGCAAACGGAGCATTATTTTCAACTCCATTATCCACCAGGTTGCCTTCCTCGTCCAACTCTTTAAAGTCGGCATAAACAACATCAAAATCTTCAACTGTATCGGGGCTTATACGTTCGCCATAGTTCTTGCGGATATCATTCAGATAATTGTCAACCATTTGGTCATCGACATCAATATTATAATAATCGACTTGTAGCGATTCGTCAATCTGAATATCCATATCCGGCTGAACAGCAATATCAAAGTAAAAAACAAAATCGCTATTATTTTCAACATCAAACTCAGCCTGATGATCCTCACTGGGCAGCGGATTTCCCAATGTTTGCAGTTTGTTGTCCATAATATATTTTCCCAGTTCAGAAGAAATCAAATTATTGACTTCATCAACAATCAGGGCATTCCCATACATTTTTCGAACCATTCCCACAGGAACTTTTCCCGGGCGAAAACCGGGCATTTGCACCTTCTTACGGTAATCTTTCAGTTTTTTCTCAACGTTTTCTTTGTAGTCATCTTCTGTCACTTCTACTTTCAATAAAGCAGTTAAATCTCCGGTTTCTTCTTTTGTAATTTTCATCTGTCTA
>JBNJHE010000041.1:0-20536 GCA_051748205.1 Bacteroidota bacterium
CCTGTCAACACATAAATGCCAGTGAATAAATATTTAACAGATCGGGCAAGCAACGAATATCGCAAAGGAACCACATCACGCTGTTCGCAGTGCGCCGATCAACTCATAAACATCAATCACGCCGTGACGTTGCATATAGTCTTTAAGGCCGTTGATACATTTTAGGGTTATCTGTGGATCCACAAAGTTCGCTGTACCAATTTCCACGGCTGTGGCGCCAGCCAGGAGAAATTCAACCACATCTTTGGCATTTCGAATGCCACCAATACCGATTACCGGTACATCCACTGCCTGTGATACCTGCCATACCATTCGGAGAGCAATGGGTTTCACTGCCGGCCCCGATAATCCGCCGGTAATAGTGGAAAGTACCGGAGTTTGTTTTTCAGCATCAATGGCCATGCCCAGCAAAGTATTGATCAAAGACAAAGCATCCGCACCTGCTTCTGTTACCACCTGAGCAATTTCAGTGATATCCGTAACATTAGGTGACAGCTTAACAATCAGCGTTTTTTTGTAAACCTTTCGGACCTCCTCCACTACTGCTTTTGCAGAAGGGCAGCTGGTTCCGAAAGCCATTCCACCTTCTTTAACATTCGGGCAGGAGATATTCAATTCTATGCCGGGAATCTTATCCAAAGCGTTGATTTTTTCCGCCACATCCAGATATTCATCTATTGTAGAGCCGGATACATTCACCAACACATTGGTATCATAATCTTTAATCTGCGGATAGATATCGGAAACGAACTTGCCTACACCTACGTTCTGCAGGCCAACAGCATTCAACATTCCCATGGGCGTTTCCGCCATCCGTGGATAGGGGTTTCCTTCGCGATGCTTGCCGGTGGTACCTTTTACTACGATACCGCCCAGCTCGTCCACGCGGATGAAGTCATCAAATTCGGGGCCATAGCCAAAAGTGCCTGAAGCTGTCATGATGGGGTTTTTCAGCTTTAGCTTGTCAATATTTACATTCAGGTTTACCATTTCAATTCTTTAGTGTTAAAAACAGGTCCGTCTTTACAGGTCAATTGGTGACCGCTGGTCGTATCCACAACACAAGTAAGGCATGCACCGATACCACAGGCCATAGTATGCTCCAGGGAAACCTCCGTATCTATTCCGTGCTTCTTTCCAAACTTATCCACAGCTTTCATCATAGGCTCCGGGCCACAAGCATAGAGTAATTTGTAATCCGGGGAGTCCTGTTTCATCCACGGATGATCGGTAACCAGGCCTTTTTTTCCTTTGGAGCCATCTTCAGTTGCAATGGCTACATTGCCAAACGCTTGATATGCAGCTATTTCTGCAATGTCAGTTATTGTTTTACCTCCAAGAAGAATATTCGGCCTAAGTCCTTTTTCCGCTATTTTCCGGGCCAGATACAGCATAGGAGCAACACCACAACCACCGCCAACAAGCAACACCTCACTACTGTCTGGAAGTGTGAATCCCTGTCCTAAAGGAAGGATGATATTCAGGTTATCGCCTTCCTCCAATTCGCCAAGGCGATGTGTACCATCTCCTACCTTCTTAATAAACAGACTTAATATATTATTGTCGTAATCAACATCATGAACTGATATAGGCCGGCGTAGCATAGTGTTCAATGAACCATCCACACGTACTTCCATAAATTGTCCGGCGAATATTTCCGGAAGCGGCTCCTGACCCTCTAACTCCAAAACAAAATGCTCATGATTTAACGCCTTATTGGCCACCACCGTGAAGTCTATGATCTTTTTCATTATCGCGATTTTTCATTACCCAAAGCTGAAGCAAAAATACGAAAATCAATAAGTAATGGATTATAAAATTAACATGAAAAAAAAAGCCACGAATGCACGAATTATTCTTTTCTGTAAGAAGAGCATAGAGCATTTTATTTCCGTGGCAAAAAAAAAAGCCCGTCGAAAGACAGGCTTCATGTTGGCGATAATAAAATCTACTTTTCTTCTGACTGCTCCCCTTCAGCATTCTTATCTTTGCTCCCATCCTTAGATTCATCATCCTTTTCCTCTTCAGCATGCACAAAGTCCAGCATATCTGCATCATACAGGTGGTTATACCACTTCATAACTTTTTTAATATCAGAAACATAAACCTGGTCTTTGTCATATTCCGGAACTACCTTTTCCATAAAAGCTTGCAGTTCCGCATCAGATGCCTTGTGAGAAGGAGCTTTTTGACCCTCGGTATGCTCAAAGATACGCTTAAACACATCTTTGAGTAATAAGTCTTCACCTGTAGTAAAGATGCTAATTTCCTCCAAAGAGCTAATCGCCTGCGAGGCGTGAACAGGAATGCGCTTCCCATCCTGTAATGATTCCACAATAACACTGTTTTTAGACTGAGCAACAATCTTAAACAGTCCTCCTTTTCCGCTAATCGCTAAAATTTCTGTCAAATCCTTCATACTACTATTTATCGGTTATACTATATTGTCAAAAATACACAAAATGAGTTCGAAAAGGGCGATTATTTCACTATGATATAATTTTTAAAATCACCAGCTTCTTTCATTCCGGGGATATTGGTTTTCATCCATGTAAACACTTTATTCTTCAAGGATTCATGTTTATGTTTCTCTCTATCAGCATTAGGTTTACCTCCGTATTGAAGTTGGTCGTTCCAGTCAAAACGGGCAATCCAATTTCTCATCACCTTAGGGTGTGTACCTTTAAATTCTTCGAGCAGATTTAAAGGCCCATAGTCGAACACAAATTTTTGACGCGCATCCAATTCCTTAACTTTTTCTTCGCCTTTATGGATGGTTGCCAGTGCCCTGGTTTTATTTTTCATCAACGCAGGCGGCCTTACCCAGCCATAATGATAGACATAGGCATCCAGTTCAACAACCTTCAGCTTAAATGTCCCATTTTGCTGACGATAATTCAAGCCGTCAAAGTTTGGGATACGGCGAAATGATTGCGCTGACTCCCACGAATGTATATCTTGATGATTTCGAATGATACGTATTTCTTTTTTATACCAGCCATGAGCTGTATGATAATGGTAATAGTCTCCCCAGAAATGGATGTATTTCAACAACATACCTTCAACAGTATCATCATCCAGATAATTTTGACAGGCTTCTAGAATCACCGGCAGGTATTGTTCATGTATCACCTCATCAGCCTGCAGATAAATCAGCCAGTCGCCAGAGCAATGCGCTTTAGCAATATCTGTTTGATGGGCATTTTCCATACCATTAGGGTACTTCTCCAAATCCCACACAGTATCAATAATTTTAAGCTTATCGGATTGAATACTTTCCACTATCCTACGTGTGTGATCATCCTGATCGCAATCTCCCAGAGCGAGAACAAATTCATCCACAATCGGAAGTATTGATTCAATAGCCTGGCGAATGGGATAGTAAAGCTTATCCGCATTTTTAACCATTGAAAATCCACTAATCGTCATACCAGGAGTTTTATCAATAAAAAACAATGTTTTGCAGTTATCGAACTACAATCAGTATTTTAAAACAGCAAAAATAAACAAATCTTCCATTACATCTTCAAAAGCGAAGCAATAGTGTCATGTCAGTGCTAGTCAATCTTTTTTAAGATATCCAGGGTTAAGTCCCAAAACTTTTGTACTGTGTGTATTTCAACACCTTCATCAGGAGAATGAGCCCCTTTAATGGTAGGGCCATAGGATATCATATCCAGTTCGGGATATTTTTCACCTATCAACCCACATTCAAGGCCGGCGTGAATGGCAAGGACTTTCGGTTTTTCCTTAAACAGCATTTCATAAGACTGAGCAGTAATCTCTTTAATTTCCGAATCCGGATTCGGTGTCCAGCCCGGGTACCCTTCCCCTTGCTCTACCAGCGCTCCGGCCAGATAAAAAACACTGGCTACACGGTCGGCGATATTTTGTTTCGCAGAGTCTACTGAACTACGCTGACTGGTAGTGATAAGAAAGTAATTCTCTTTTGTCTTGACAGCAGCAAGATTTGTAGATGTTTCCACGAAATTATCAATATCCTGCGACCAGGCAATGACACCATGCGGCATAGCATAAAGCATATTCAGCAATGCCCTTTGATACTCCGCACCGATTACATCCTGAGGGCACTCTTCGATTCCGGCTTCTACCTTAAGGTTTGGCTCGCTAACATGCAACTCCGATTTTACATCTTTTTCAAACTGCTGCACATAGGACTCCAGTCCGGCTTCATTGCCTTTTGGCAAAGCGATCAACGCCTGGCCTTCGCGGGCAATAGCATTTCTCAAGTTACCAGCATCCAATGTCGACACACGAGCATCAAAAGCCCTGGACAAATTCCACAGCAAACGGGTTAAAATCTTATTCGCATTGCCACGCCCTTTATGAATATCATCACCCGAATGTCCACCTTTCAATCCACTCACCTTCAACAGATATCCCATATGATTGTCCGGTGTTTTTTCGCGTTCAAAAGCCAGTTTTCCTACCGTATCTTTTCCTCCGGCACAGCCTATAAAAAGCTCCCCATCATCTTCAGAATCCAGATTCAGAAGAATTTTTCCGGTCAGAAAATTCTTTTCCAAACCAAAAGCTCCCGTCATACCGGTTTCTTCATCAACGGTAAACAAGCACTCCAGGGGCGGATGCACAACATCACTGGCTTCCAGTATCGCCAGTTGAGCAGCTACACCTATCCCGTCATCAGCACCAAGCGTGGTACCTTTAGCGCGCACCCAGCCCTTATCGTCAACATATGCCTTAATGGCATCTTTTTCAAAATCATGCCTGACATCACTGTTCTTTTCTCCCACCATATCAATGTGGCTTTGCAAAACCACCACCCTGGCATTTTCTTTTCCCGGAGTTCCCGGCTTGGATATTAAAATATTCCCTATTTTATCCTTTTTGGCTTCCAGTTGATGCTTTTGGGCGAAATCCATCAGATAAGCTGCTATTTTTTCTTCCTTTTTTGACGGACGGGGAATTTCGAGTATCTCTTTGAAATATTGCCATATCCGCTTAGGTTCAAGGTCTAATAATGCTTCGTTCATGATCGTTGGTTTTATAAATACAATGTGCAAAGGTAAGGAAAATGGGACAGAATAAAAATCACCGCTGTCAGTCCTGATGCCACACCTTTTTCACCTTCCAAACAATTTCCAATCTACTCATTGGCATGCACCTAAACAGGCTAAAAATAACAACAAAGCAAAGACCTGCCTGCTGAATCAATAATCAGGAAGAAAATTTTTGATACCTTTGTTGACAATAATACAGAAGCAGCGAATCTGTCAAAGGAAAAATAAGATGAGTGAAAAGCGTTACACCTACCATGATTTATTTGTTCACGTGCGGGCAGCTTTTAAAAAGATGGGATGCAACGAAGAACATGCAACGATTTGCGCAAATGTTTTAATGGCAGCGGAGCTCAGAGGGATTCCATCGCATGGCATTACACGGCTGAAGGATTATATGCTAATGTGGCAGAAAGGCCGTATCAAAACCCAACCGGACATCAGCATCGTTCATGAAACAGCCACCACAGCAGTTGTTGATGCTGATCAGGCTTTTGGTGCGGTAGCCGGCACTTATGCTATGCGCACAGCCATAAAAAAGGCCCAAAAATACGGGACAGCATGGATATCGGTGAGAAACTCCTCGCATTATGGCATTGCCGGTTACTATTCCATGATGGCTTTAAAACGGGATATGATCGGGATTTCCATGACCAATGCCAATCCATTGGTAGCGCCGACATTTTCGACAGACCGGCTTCTGGGTACCAATCCTATTGCAGTGGCTATACCGGCAGGAAAAGAAGACCCATTCATTGCCGACTTTGCCACAACACCGATAGCCCGTGGCAAGCTTGCGTTAAAAGAACGCTTCAACGAGCTGATTCCGGAAGGCTTTGTCCAAACACCGGAAGGTCATGCCAGCAATGACCCGGCAATAATCACCAAAGGAGGTGCAATACTTCCGTTGGGCAGCGACTATGAACATGGGAGTCATAAAGGTTATTCGTTATCTTCCATTGTAGACATTTTTTCATCTGTTCTTTCGCGGGCCAATTTCGGGCCTTTTGTCCCTCCACAGGTTGCCTACCTAAAGCCTAAAGATAACCTTCCTGGCAAAGGGCTGGGCCACTTTTTTGGTGTCATGAGCATTGATGGATTTCAGCCTGCTGAAGAATTTAAGGAATATATGGATCAATGGATCAGGACATTTAAACAGGCCCGTCCGGCAAAAGGCCACAAGGAAATTCTTATCCCCGGAGAACCAGAACGCAGAAAAGAAGAAGATTATCGAAAAAACGGAATCCCCGTTGATGATAAAATTATCGACGACCTGAAAATAGTTTATGATGCTTTAGAGCTTCAAAAATTCAGCCTGTAATTATTGAACATCAGTTAACTACTACAATAGAATCCAGGACATTTTTAAAGATACTGACACTGGTAATCCGGATCAATCATTTTACAATATTTAACAAGTAGCTTTTTAATGTGCATCATCAAATGTCAGCAATATATTTTTCAGCGCTTCGTCTTTGGTCATATCTACCCAGGAAATCAACGGATCACGCCTAAGCCAGGTTATCTGCCTTTTAGCGTAGCGCCGGGTTTGTGTTTTGATTTTTTCTACAGCCTGGTCATAACTCATTTCACCATCAAAAAACGCGAAAAGCTCCCTGTATCCCACCGTTTTGAGGGCATTTAAGGCCCTGTTTTCAAGAAGCAAACGTGCTTCTTCCAACCACCCATTAGCAAGCATTTGTTCGGTGCGTTGATTAATTCGCTCATACAAAAGCGCTCTTGGCCAGGATAAAGCAAATTTTCTTATTGCAAAAGGACGTTGTGGCCTTGCCTGCCGACGGAAATCAGAAAAAGGCTTTCCTGTTGCTATATGCATCTCAACACCTCGCTTCATTCTGTTCGGATTATCTTTATCAACCTGCCAAAAATACTCCGGATCATGCTGTTGCAGATAATCTCTTAAAAAATCCATTCCTTTTTGCTGTAAGAGCTCATCCACCTGCTTACGGATTCCTGCAGGGACATCCGGCATCTGATCAATGCCATGACACACCGCATCCACATACATCCCCGACCCACCTGTCAGGATAACATAATCGTAAACAGCAAACAATTCATTTAACTTAGCTAAGGCATCATGTTCAAAACGGGAAGCATTGTACTGCTCATGTATGGACAGATGACCTATAAAATGGTGGGGAACTGCCTTTAGCTGACTATCCGAAGGGACCGCTGTTCCGATTTTCATTTCTTTAAAAAACTGCCTTGAGTCGGCGGAGCATATTTCTGTTTTCAGGTGTTTGGCGAGCTCAATACTAAGCCCTGTTTTCCCTGAAGCAGTGGGGCCACTTAAAACGATCAGTGTCTTATTTGTCTCCTGCCTCATTTATTTCTGACATTTTTTTCAGCAGGTTCCAGGCCCAGTTCATCAGCTTTACGTACCATAAAATCGTAGGCTTGCTGGTAGTCGTTTTTAATCTTGCCATCAAGAATTGCTTCTCTTATGGCATTCTTTATGATGCCCACCTGGCGCGATGGTTTTAGATTAAATGTCTGCATAATTTCTGCACCATCGATGGGCGGCTGCCAGTTGCGGATACGATCATTTTCCTCCACCTCGGTAAGTTTTTCCTTCACCCTGTCGAAGTTCTGACGATAACGAATCACCTTATTGCGATTTTTGGATGTAATATCTGCTTTGCAAAGCATCATCAGATCATCGATATCATCGCCAGCTTCAAACAACAAGCGTCGGATAGCAGAATCTGTTACACCATCTTCTATCAAAGCAATTGGCCGGAGGTGGAGAAACACCAACTTCTGAACATACTTCATTTTATCATTCAATGGCATTTTCAGCCTTTTGAAAATACCAGGAATCATTTTAGACCCCACAGCCTCATGGCCATGAAAAGTATAGCCTACATCAGAATCATAACGTTTGGTAGCGGGCTTTGCGATATCATGCAAAATAGCAGCCCATCGCAGCCAAAGATGGCCACCTTGCTCTGCCACATGATCCAGGACTTCCAGTGTATGGTAAAAATTATCTTTATGTGATTGTGGCCTGTTCTTATCCACACCTTGCAAATTGGCCATCTCAGGGAAAAATTCCTTCAACAAGCCGGTATAAAAAAGAATCTTAAACCCCTTTGACGGTTTGGGCGTCATGATAATCTTATTCAACTCATCGACAATTCTTTCCATAGAAACAATACGCAAACGCCCGGCATTCTTGCTCAATGCATCGTAAGCTGTTTGCTCAATCATAAAATCAAGCTGAGTGGCAAAACGGACAGCCCTCATCATGCGCAGAGGGTCATCAGAAAATGTTTCCACAGCATCCAGGGGTGTCTTAATCATCCCCTGGTTCAGGTGAACCAGTCCTTGAAAAGGGTCTATCAGCTCGCCAAAGGATTCTTTGTTGAGACTAATGGCCATGGCATTGATGGTGAAATCACGACGAAACTGATCATCCTGTAAAGTCCCATCTTCAACCATTGGCTTACGCGAATTCTGCAGGTAAGATTCCTTGCGGGCACCAACAAACTCAATCTCCAGCTCGCCAACACGGATCATCGCGGTACCAAAATTCTTAAACACACTTACTTTTTTACCTTTCCCCAGCCTTTTTGCAAAGGCTTTGGCTAAGGCAATACCACTGCCGACAGCGACAATATCAATATCATGGCTTTCGCGCCCCAGAAATATATCACGCACATATCCCCCTACCACATAAGCTGAAACATTATTCTCATCAGCTGACTGTGATATTAAGTCGAAAACACTATCCTGTATGGATTCTCTTAAGTTCATTATAAATGCAAAAGTACAACTTTAGCCGCAGGAATTCACCCACAGATTGAAAAAAGAAAATAGCCGATTCCTCTATAATAACACTAACTTAAGAGCGGATGATCTCAAATTCACCATTCTCGTGGAACTTAATAATAGTCGATGGTTTTACCTCATTCATGCTATTCTGATGCAGTTGTACTACATGATCGACACCATCCAGAATACTACCAGAAATCATATTAAATGTCAACGGATTAACATCGCCGGAAAAATTTGCTGACGTGGACACGATTGGTTTGCCAAATGCTTCGATAACACGATTGGAAAACTCGTCATTGGTAATGCGTATTGCAATGGTATTGTCATCACGGATAAGGTTTTTGGCCAAATTCTTAGCATGATTATAAATAATTGTCAAAGGTTTACGATAGCTATCGAGCAAATCCCAGACAATTTCAGGGATATTGTCTACATAATCAGTAAGCTGATTTTTGTCATTCAACAGGACAATAAAAGTTTTCTCTCCATGTCGTTTTTTCAACTGGTAAATTCTTTTCACTGCCTTAGCATTAGTAGCATCACAGCCAATACCCCAGATAGTATCCGTAGGGTACACCATAATACCACCATTTTTCAATACCTGAACCGCTTTTTTAATTTCTTCTTCCATCTTGTTGTTCATAATTCAAAGGCTCCATCAATTGTTCACATGAAATCGTTTTAGCACATTTAAAGTGTCCTTCAGGACACGCTTTAAACCCATGTAATCCACAAGGGCGGCAATATAGCTCATCATTAATCTGAACTATTGATTGTTTTTCTGACAAAGGGCCAAAGCCAAAATCAGGAACGGTTGAGCAAAACACTGCAGCCACAGGCGCATTCATGGCAGAGGCCAAATGAAGAGGCGCTGAATCATTGACATAATTCATCACCGCTGCTTTCATTAACACAGCAGAAGCTAATAAGTTGAGTTCTCCGGCCAGATTTTTCACTTTCGGATTTTGAGACATTAGCCTAATCTGCTCGCAGGCCTCAACATCACCTGACGAACCAAGCAGACAAACATCCAGATATTCAGGCAGATGGTCAATTAAATCCACCCATTGTTCCAGGGGTAGTTGCTTAGTATACCAAACCGATGTTGGTGCTATGCAAATATAGTCATTATTCTGATACGTTTCAACCTCAGTATGATCTTCTAAGGCAGGAAACAAACGTGGCCTGGCAATTTCATTTGTACAAATATCTGCGATCAAAGCCGCATTACGCTCAATTTCATGCCGTCCATCTCCGATCACATGCCTTACTTTAATGTCAAAAAACATCGAAAGGGGATTCTTATCAAACCCGGCCCTTTCTTTAGCTTTTGACAGTATGGTAATCAACCCTGATGACGCAAAGCGGTGCAGGTTGATGACACGGTCATACCGCCTTTGACGCACCTGCCGTATTACAGACAAAAGTCCGGCTATCTTGTTTTTGGATTTGTCCCAAACCAACACTCTTTCCAAATAGGGATGTTGCTGATAAAGGGTATGATTGCCTTTACGCACCAGTAAGTCAACAGTAGCGTCGGGAAAACAATGATGCAATTGTTCAAGCACAGCAGAGGCTAAAATAGCATCTCCAATAAAAGCCGTTTGTATAACTAAAAAGCGATGCTTCATCAGACTGCAACATTAAACTCACGAAGGACACTATTGAGTGAGGTCTTTTTATCAGTGCTTTCCTTGCGTTTGCCGATAATCAGCGCTGCCGGCACCTGATACTCGCCTGCGGGAAACGTTTTGGTATAAGACCCGGGAATAACAACCGATCGTTTTGGCACTCGCCCCCGGTATTCCACAGGCTCTTTTTGTGTGACATCAATAATCTTTGTCGACTGTGTAATGACCACATTGGCCCCCAAAACGGCTTCCTTTTCTATTTTGGCACCTTCAACAATAATCGATCGCGAACCGATAAAGCAATCATCTTCAATAATCACAGGTGCTGCCTGTACAGGCTCCAACACACCACCAATACCAACTCCACCGCTAAGATGAACATTTTTCCCGATCTGAGCGCAGGAACCTACCGTAGCCCATGTATCAACCATCGTTCCTTCGTCAACCCAGGCACCAATATTTACATAGGAGGGCATCATAATCACCCCTTTGGCAATATAAGCACCATAGCGGGCTACAGCATGAGGAACAACACGAACGCCCTGCTCTTTATAATTCTCCTTTAGCGACATCTTATCGTAAAAGCGAAATGGCCCTACACGTGTTTCTTCCATTTCCCGTACCAGGAAATATAAAATAACCGCTTTCTTAATCCATTGGTTAACCTTCCAACCCTCTTCATCCGGCTCTGCAACCCTTATCTGACCCCGATCCAGTAAATCCAACACATCTTCTATCGCTTTCTTTGTCTCTTGCTGATTAACATTTTGCCGCTCTTCCCAGGCCAGTTCTATTAACTCCTTGTATTTATCCATAACTTGTTCAATATTTTGTCCAAAAATACAAACTTCTGACGTTATCATAATAAATCCAGCCATCAAATCATTCTTAAACTAACTGACTTATTACCAGCAATAATTATAGATGGTGATGATTTTGCTCAACAATATCGTTAAGCATCACTCCTTTTTCTTTTTTAACGCGGGGAATAATTCCTTTAACCACAAAAGCATTCAGGACTGCACTCATAATTAAAAAATGTTCGTTAAAACGATTTTGATGCAAAAAAATGTTTATTTTTGATCAAAAAGGATGAACCGAGCCATGATCCACCGGTTGGCGGAACACACACGGGGATGATAAAATGCGAGGAGGCGGACGAAGAGACTTAAGCGAACAAAGAGACTTAAGTGAACGAAGAGACTTAAGTGAACTGAGAGACTTAAGCGAACGAAGAGACTTAAGTGAACTGAGAGACTGAGAGAGACAAGAAACGAACACAAAACACAGAACACAAAACACAGGACAAAATCATAAACAGATGCATAAATCAGCACTCATCATCATTTGCCTGATGGCAGGAATCATAGCAAACGGACAAGAAACATACGAATCACTTCGAATAGACTATATCCACAGTGGTGATGCCGGGACGGAAAACATCAGCCTGAAAGCTTATAAGGCTGAGCCCTATTTCAGCGGAAACAGTAAACATCATATTTTTCCATTTGATTACGGATATTACAAAGTGGAGGTAAGCTCAAAGTCTGACAACAAACTACTATACACCTACCAATACAACACCTTATTTAACGAATGGCAAGCAACCAAACGTGCCAAAGAAGAAATCAGGGCATTTGAGGAGTCTGTAAGAATTCCATTTCCAAAGCAAGCTATTGTAATCACCTTTTATTCACGAGACACCTCATTACAATGGGTAAAACAAAACAAGTTTGAGATAGCTCCTGACTCGCCGTTGATTATCAGGGAGGAGCCTACGGATTATCCATCAGAAAAAATTCATAACAGTGGTGATTACCGTGAGAAGCTAGACCTGGTGATTGTTCCGGATGGTTACACGCCAGAGGAAATGGAAAAATACCGTAGCGATGCCAGTCGTTTTGCGTCATATTTACTTGAATGTTCACCGTTTGATCAGCACATAGATGATATTAACATCTGGAGTTTGGAACTGACGTCGAAAGAATCGGGTACCGATAAGCCCACAAGGCAGGAATGGAATCAGACGGCGATAGATGCGAGCTTTAACACTTTTGGATCACAGCGCTATCTAACTACTGCCAGCCATTTTAAACTTCGCGATGCTGTTGGTGGCACCCCGTATGACCTGATATTTATTTTGGTAAATGACGACTTATATGGCGGAGGGGGTATTTTTAACTTTTATTCCACTGCAACAGCAGATAATTCAAAGTCTGATTTTTTGTTAGTGCACGAGTTCGGGCACCATTTTGCCGGTTTGGGTGATGAGTATTACACTTCGGATGTGGCTGTTGAGGAGTACCACAACATAAATGTGGAGCCCCTGGAGCCAAATTTAACCACTCTCGTTGATTTTGACAGCAAGTGGCAGGATATGGTGGACGAAAACACCCCTATTCCCACGCCAGCCCGGTCAAAATACAATAACACAACAGGAGTATATGAAGGCGGGGGATACGTAGCTAAAAACATATACCGTCCTTATATTGATTGCACGATGAAGTCGGTTAGCTATGACAATTTTTGTCCGGTATGCCAGCGTGCGATCATTCAGATGCTGAAATATTATACCGGAGAGGCTCTAGACAGCCGGGATTCCACAGATGAGTAAAAAGATTTTGGCTTCAGCGACTTTCACAACAGGCATGAATAATACCAAATTTATGTGGATTATTTCCGCCAGTTTACTATTTTTGTGTGCCCAAAAGAAGACATTTCAAAAAATTGAGACATGATCAGGAAATTATCAGAATTAGTGACGATAGCCAAAGACAAGTCTACCCAAAGGCTTGCAGTAGCGGCAGCCGGTGACGAAGCCGTATTAAGTGCAGTAAAAAATGCCAGTACGTCAAACATTGTTAAGCCGATATTAGTAGGGGACAAAAAACAGATTGAAGCCATAGCCAAATCTATTGATTTTGATCTTAGCAAGATAGACATTTATGATGTTGCAGACCCGGCCAAAGCGGCTCAAAAAGCTGTTAGCCTTGTTAAGCAAGGCGAAGCAGATGTGTTGATGAAAGGACATGTCAGCACGGGTCCGTTATTAAAAGCAGTTTTGGACAAAGAAAACGGCTTACGCAAAGGAGGCACACTCAGTCATGTTGCCTTTATAGAATCGCCCTATTACCATAAGCTACTGGGAGTAACAGATGCAGCCATGAATATTGCTCCAGAGTTAAGCGAAAAAGCAGACATCATAAGAAATGCTGTAGATGGTTTTCACCGTCTGGGGATAGAAAAGCCAAAGGTAGCGGTTATCGGCGCGGTAGAAGTTGTAAACCCAAAGATGAGCGCCACCACAGATGCCGCTATTTTGAGTACCATGAACCGTCGCGGACAAATCAAAGGCTGTGAAGTAGACGGACCTTATGCCATTGATAACGCCGTATCAAAAGAAGCGGCCAAACATAAAGGCATCCATAATCCTGTAGCCGGCGATGCCGATATCATCATGCTACCGGATATTAATGCCGGCAATGTAGCTTACAAAACGCTCAACTTTTTGGGTGGAGGACTTTCCGCCGCCGTCATTATGGGCGCTGCCGTACCAATCGTCCTGACATCACGTGCCGACAGCGAAGAAAGCAAACTGATGTCCATTGCTTTAGCGGCAGCAATGGAATAAGGAAAAACGCACATCAGGATCCAGAAATAACAGCATTAAAGAGAAACCAAACAAAAGCCGATCAACAATAAAATAAACCACGGGCATTGCTGCTGCTCACAAAAAAGCTATAGATATGAAATCCAATCTGATTTTAGCCATTAATCCGGGATCGACCTCAACCAAGATCGCGGTATTTGAAAATGACAAAGAAGTTTTCCTGAAAAACATCAAGCATAGCTCAGACTCCTTAAAAGACTTTGCAGAAATTACAGAACAATATGAATTCCGCAAAAATATTATTCTGGATGAACTCGATAATGCAGGGATCCACCTGGAAGATATCCGTGCCATAGTTGGGCGTGGAGGACTGGTAAAGCCGATTAAATCGGGTGTATACAGTGTCAACGAGCAAATGCTAAAGGATCTAAAAAAAGGAATATTAGGACAACATGCCTCAAATTTGGGCGGATTAATAGCAGACGACATTGCGAAGAGTCTCCCCAACGCCAAAGCGTTTATAGCAGACCCGGTAGTTGTTGATGAGCTTGATGATGTAGCCAGGATATCGGGGCATCCAAATTTTAAGCGTATCTCTATTTTCCATGCCCTCAACCAAAAAGCCATTGCCCGCACGCATAGCAAACAGCAAGGTCAGGAGTATGAAAACACCAACCTGATAGTAGCGCATATGGGTGGAGGCATAAGTGTAGGAGCACATCGCAGGGGTCGGGTTGTCGATGTCAACAACGCCCTGGACGGGGATGGCCCTTTCTCGCCCGAACGCAGCGGCTCACTTCCTACCGGACAGTTAGTCAAGCTCTGTTTTAGCGGTGATTACTCTATTAATGACATAAAAAAAATGCTGAAAGGGGAAGGCGGTTTAGTGGCTTACCTGGGCAGCAATGATGCTTATGAGGTGGAAAAACGCGCCGAAAAAGGAGATAAAAAAGCCGCATTGATACAGGATGCTTTAGCCTATCAGGTAGCCAAAGAGATTGGAGCCATGTCTGCCGTATTGGAAGGTGATGTTGATGCTATTTTGCTTACCGGTGGTATCGCATATGGGAAACCTGTTGTAGAAGCAATCAAAAAACGGATTAAACACATTGCCCCTGTCTTTATTTACCCCGGAGAAGACGAAATGAAAGCACTGGCAATGAATGGACTACGCGTCCTTAAAGGGGACACAGAAGCACTTAAGTACGAATAGCTGGCATTTGTTATTTTACCCGATATCTGCGTTGTGGCTAGCATAGTGTCGAAAGTCAGTATAGAATGGCATTTTATCAAAACAACTAAAGGCAATCTGACTATTGTTTTTCAGCTAATCTACGTGCTTTGTTCAGGTATTTCACTCCAATATCGACAATAATCGCCTGTCCAAGATGCTCAATCTGAACTTTAACCTTCCGCTTATTCTTATGTGTGATTACTTCACCTATCAAGCCCTTAAGTGGTCCGGCTTTCACTTCGATTTGATCACCCGCTTCGAGCTTTTGAGTAGTAACTTCCAGTTCAGCTTCAGCGGCCAGTAGCAGCTTAATAGCTTTAATCTGATGATCCGGCACAACAGCAGCTTTTCCTTCAAAAGTAATAAATGCGACAACATTTTCTGTTTTTAAAACATCCAGATATTCTTTGTCATTGCTGATGCGGACAAAAACATAGGAATTCATTAGTGGTATTTCCACCCACTTACGACGGTCTTTCCATTGCCGCAGCTTTTTCTGCAAAGGGAGATAACATTCAATCCCCTCCTCCTGCAAAAATCTGACTGCCATCTTTTCCTGCCGCGATTTAGTATAAACTACATACCACTTCTTTTGCATCTGGTCATAATTTTATTCAATAAGGTTCCCGTCAATTCAACGGGTAAGCTCACCATGACACATCATCGTCCAGCTATATGGCTTTTAACTGCATCATCATCTTGCGTGTATGTTCCGCCTTAGGCGGATCATAGCTCGATTCATATAGCAAAGATAAAAAAAGCCTGTACCTTTGGCACAGGCAATTGTAGCATCGTATAGAACATTTACAAACTCCAGTATTCCATACTATTTATTTCAGACCTAAAAATCCCTTTCACATCAATAAAGATAGGCTTTTCAGCTGTCAGCTTGAGAAAATCTGCTTCGGTCATTTGTGCATATTGTTTATGAGAAACAGCAACGACAATAGCATCATAAGGCCCTTCAGCCTTCTCTTTAAGCTGAATACCATATTCTTCTTTCACTTCTTTAGGGCAAGCCCATTTATCGACAACATCAACATTCACACCATAATCCTGCAGTTCTTTGATCACATCAACAACTTTAGAATTACGAATATCACTGACATTTTCTTTAAAGGTAATTCCCATTACCAGTACTTTGGAGCGCAGCACATTTTTATCTCCAGCTATCAATTTCTTAACCAGCTGTTTAGCCACATAGCCTCCCATAGAATCATTCACAAACCTACCGGAGTCAATAATTTGAGGGTGATATTTCAGCTCTTTTGCCTTATAGGTCAAATAATAAGGATCGACGCCTATACAGTGTCCCCCAACCAGGCCAGGATAAAATTTCAGAAAGTTCCATTTTGTTCCGGCAGCTTCAATCACATCGTAGGTGTTAATTCCAATCCGGTTAAAGATAATGGAGAGTTCATTCATTAAAGCGATATTGACATCGCGCTGTGTATTTTCGATAATCTTACCAGCCTCAGCGACTTTTATTTCAGGAGCCCGATGCACACCTGCTTCAATGACCAGCTCATAGGTTTTGGCAATATTTTCCAGAGCGACATCATCATTTCCTGAAACAATTTTCATGGTATTTGTTAGGGTATGAACTTTATCACCGGGATTAATCCGTTCGGGGGAGAATCCTACTTTAAAGTCTTTTCCACATTTCAGTCCGGATTCCTGCTCCAGGATCGGGATACATTCTTCTTCTGTAGCTCCGGGATATACCGTTGACTCATAAACGACATAGTCTCCATGCTTTAAAGCTTTTCCCACCATATGCGTTGCTCCAAGCAGCGGTTTCAGGTCGGGCATATTGTTTTTATCAATCGGAGTAGGAACGCCAATGATATGAAAGTGGGCTTGCTTGAGGTCTTCCGGGTTGGCAGTAAACGTAATATCGCAGCCCTCAAAAGCTTCAGGCTCTAATTCCCGGCTTGGATCTTCATGATTCTTTATCATCTCAATACGATCCTCGCGTATATCGTATCCGATAACCTTTACTTTCCGGGCAAATTCAAGCGCTATTGGCAATCCAACATATCCAAGTCCTATCACCGATAAACTGGATTCTTTCTTAATCAATTTGTCATAAATGTTCATTAAAGTCTGGTTTAAAATTTGATGAACGAAAGTAAAAATAATTCTTTAAAAACAAGCTGTTTCGGAATAATTTTTAAAGAAAATATAATATAAGTCCAGAAAAAAGTTCAAGATGCTGATAAACAGACCCGTGCATATTATTGTCAAAAATGAAAATTAATAGCAATAGTTCCCAATGGGCCAAATTTCATTGTACTGCCATTGACGGTCTCTTTATCCATTTCAACACCATCCTGATCAACTTTTTCGTATTTCAGCGTATAGCTTCTGATATAATAAAAGGAGGTAGTAGACAACGAGATATGCTTATTCACAAAAAAGCGGACACCAAGAAAAGGTCGCACCCCATATCCCTGATTATCCGATGTTCTCTTTTCATAAAATGTTGGTAGTTGGTCGGAGATATATTCATATTTCTGCTGTTCAATAAAAACATCCATACCTGTAAACAGGCTTGTCCGCGGAAAAAGAAACTCATATTGATAGCCCAGATAAAAGCTGCCAAGCGAATACTTCTCTGATTTTTGGGGATCCATATCTTCTGTCTCTCCTTTGTAAAAAGCCATATTAAAGCCAGCTCGTATGGCGCTATTGTCGATATGATAGCGATAACCCAAAGCCATAGAAGGTTCATCATAGGCCGATATTGAACCGCCCTGAATCGACCGCACATTTGACAACGAAGATTCCTGATTTGTTACAAAATCTCCAAGTAAATTTGCCACACCCAGCTGTATTTCATGCGGGGACATCGGAATCTTCTTCTGCTGTTCTGAGGAATTTTGTCCCACAAGAAGAAAACCATAAAAATTCAGAAAAACGATCAGGGTAATTGCTCTGTTCATATGCATAAAATTTTTCACATTACACTATTTCACTAATAATACTTAGGATCAGCGATAAAATAAATTTTCAATTTGGTAATTTAATTAATTGTTATGATGCCAAAATACGGTACAGGGTTTAATCAGGGGATTAAAATTTAACAAAAAAAACCAGCCATAAATCACATATTCAAACCCTTCACTTTAGGCTTAGCAGCGACAAAGTCCTTCAGGTAAAAAGGTTCAAAATAAGCTACATCTTGAAAATCCTTCTGTACAAATTTATCCTGAGCCAGTTGATTCATAAACCGTGCAGAAGGGAATCCACCCTTATGATAACGCATTGACCTGACAGGTTCAAAAACAGACTGGCATTTCAGAGCACCATCGCCGAAATAAATGCTTTGTTTTTTTTGATGGAATTCCTCAAATGACTGTGTCCCGACAATTTCCGCATCCACCTTTTTAAATAGACGCCCTTGATTGTCAAAAACTGCGGAATACACTTCCATTCGCCTTGCATCAATCATGGGAACATAAAAAACATCTTGATAATTCAATTCTTCTGCTGCATGCAAGGCCATAGCTTTTAGTGTACTCACAGCAATAAGCGGAATATTCAGGGCAAAACACAAGCCCTTAGCTGCCGAGACACCAATGCGCAAACCCGTATAAGACCCAGGCCCTTCGCTCACAGCCACGGCATTCAAATCTGACGGCGACCAATGGGCTACATCCATTACATCCTGGATAAAGGGATGCAGAATTTTCGCATGTTCAAATGTATTTTCCCTTTCCCTGGCAGCCACTATTTCATCCCCATATGCCAGAGACACGGAGCAAATGCGGGTTGATGTTTCAATATTCAAAATTTTAGCCTTCATCATACAACAGATTTTTTTCAGGACACAAAATTAATAAGCTTTTGGTATTCTGAAACGCAGTGTCTACAATTTATTCCTGATCTGCAAACATCATAAGCTGCTTGCGATCTACTTTGTCTACAAGCATACTGTCCTGCAGTTTACTGATAATGGCATTGTATGGATCGGTGATAACCTCATCTTCTTTAGCCAGCCCCGATTGAATTTCGATATATTGGTCGTTCTGTATTCCTGTTTGCACTTTTGTCATGATCGCACGTTGATTTGAATACTTAAACACGAATGACTGGAATGCCTTCCGGGATTTACTTTCACCTTTAACAGCCGGGCTTTCCTTTGCAATCACAGCCCGAATAGGGACAGCCAGGGCATCTTTCACCGTATGAGTACGGATATTCACATTCGCCGACATTCCGGGTCTGAATGGAAACTGTTTCATACCAGTACTATCCCTTAAGTCCTGATAAGAGGACAAAAGCATACTAATGGTAACCTCAAAATTGGTGACCTGATCGCTGGAGCCAGTGGTCTGTCTGGCAGAATTGGCTATTTCCGAGACCAGGCCTTTGAAAACACGATCGGGATAAGCATCTACTTCAATATCCGCAGTGTCATTAATTTCCACTAAAATAATATTGCTTTCACTCACTTCTACATTCACTTCCATATTTTCCAGGTCTGAAATCCGCATAACTTCAGTTCCGGCAGAGAACTGGGAAGCGCCCGAGATGCGTTCACCTGTTTCTTTCGACAAACTGGAAACGATTCCATCTATTGGAGCAAAAACAGTGGTTTTTCGAAGGTTATCGAGCGACTCTTTCAATGATGCTTGTGCACTCTTCACCGAATATTCGGCTGCCTTAACACTTTCTTCTGCGGCAGTAACTTCAGCCTTAGCCGATTCAAAAGCAGAAAGCGAATTATCGAATTCAGCCTGAGAAATTACCTTCTGATCAAAGAGCTTCATATTTCGCTTATGGGTGGCATTGGCATTGGTGAATTTCGCATTAACCTGGGCCAGGCGAGCCTTAGCATTAGCCAAATTCGCCTTGCTGGTATTTAGAGCAGCTTCCTGCCGGTCGGCTGTAGATTGGTAGATATCCGGATTAATTCTCAGCAAGGAATCACCTTCGTTAACGCGCTCTCCCTCCCTAACATACAGCTCTATAATTTCCCCTGAAACATCGGCAGTAATGATCACTTCAGTCTCCGGCTGGATTTTACCATTCGCGTTGACCGTTTGTGTAATATTCTGCATCTCTACCTGCTGTGCACTCACTTTCAAAGCATCCTGCTGCCCTATCCAATTCAACTTACGGGCTATCACTAATAAAACAATCACTACAGCTACACCCAGGATAATTCTGTTTCGTATTGTTCGTTTTTTCATCTGTTTGTAATTATTGTTCGGTGTTC
>JBNJHE010000042.1:0-14085 GCA_051748205.1 Bacteroidota bacterium
CCGTCAATAAATTTGCGGCGGCTTTCACTCCCCTCATAAATAAGCGAAGTATCCGAAGGTGTAATCATCACCAAAGGATAGCGACCAATGTGATCAGCCAGGCGGTTGTATTCTTTTGAGTTGCGCTTAACAAGCTTGCGTTGGTTGCGCTTTACAGCCACCAAGATATCATCAGCAGAGCCATGCGGATTTGCGTACTTACCCTGTATCCGCATATAATCTGCCGTGCGCAATATATTTTGAGCATCAACCGGATTGAAGTAGCTTTTGCAGAAAGACAAATAATAAAGTGCATCCAGGATATTGGTTTTTCCGGCGCCATTGGGTCCTAAAAAACAATTTACTCGCGCAGAAAAAGCAATATCAGCTTGGGCATAGTTCTTAAAATTCTCAAGCTCAATTTTTTCTATCCTCATTAGGCACTTTAATTTTTGGTTGATCTTATCAACAAAAATATTTAATAATTTGAGAAAAAACCGTAGTTTTGCAAACTAAAATAAAATACGTATGGCCAAGAACAAAAAGAAAAAAGACCAGGGTGAAGAAAACCTGGTAGCAGTAGAAGAAGCGTTAAGCAAAACAGAAAACTTCATTGAAAAGAATAAAAACATCCTCTTATACACTGTGATCGGAATTGCAGTTCTGGTATTGGCGATTATGGGATATCAGCGATATATCCTACTACCTAAAGAGCAAAATGCTCACAAGGAGATGTTTCGTGCTGAGCTATATTTCCAGCAGGACTCTTTTAATCTGGCCTTAAATGGCGATGGGTCCTATCTTGGTTTTTTAGACATTATGGAAGAATACAAGAACACAAAATCGGCCAATCTGGCGCATTTCTATGCCGGCGTATCTTACCTCAAGCTTGAAAACTACGACAAAGCCATCGATTATTTAAAAGGCTTTAAGTCAAAAGACGAAATGATAAAGCCCATGGCGTTGGGAAATCTGGGCAATGCCTACATGGAAAAAGGCGAACTGGAAAAAGCGCTGAAGCATTACGAGAAAGCGGCAGAAGCATCTGATAATGAGTTTACCTCAGCCTATCACATGCTGCGTGCCGGGATGACCTATGAGCTAATGGAAAAATACGACCAGGCTCTTGAAACATATCAGAGCATAGAAAAAGAGTATCCCAAAAGTCCTTTTGCCAGGGATATCAAGAAATATATTGCGCGGGCTGAAGCCAGCAAATCCTAAACCCAAAGCTTATGTCGACAAAGAATTTATCAGATTATAAATTGGAACAATTGGAAATCCTCAATGATGTCAGTATTGGCATTATTGTGTCCGAATGGAACAAAGAGGTCACAGAAAATCTTTTGGAGGGCGCTTTAAACACGCTCAAAGAACACGGTGTGCAAAGCAATCAGATCAAAGTAGAGAACGTTCCCGGGAGTTTTGAGCTGCCACTGGGAGCTCAGATGATGATAGAATATGCCGAAGTAGATGCAGTTATTTGTCTTGGAGCTGTCATTCAGGGTGAAACACGTCATTTTGAATTTATTAGCCAGGCGGTAGCCCAAAACATCAATCGTCTCTCCACCGACTATACCACTCCGGTAATTTTTGGTGTTTTGACAACAGAGAACCAGCAACAAGCCAAAGAACGTTCTGGCGGAAAACATGGGAACAAAGGTGTAGAAGCAGCTGTTTCCGCCTTAAAAATGCTTTCCCTCGAGTATAAACTCTTAAATAGCTCATTGCCTGAAGACGAAGATTTAACAATTTAGATTTTTTAGCTTCAGACTGCACCCAAATTTTGTCCTATGGCTGCAAAATTACGTATTCTTTTTTATGGCACTCCGGATTTTGCTATGGCCAGTTTAAAAGCATTATACGACGAAGGTTTTAATATTATAGGTGTAGTGACAGCACCGGATAAACCAGCCGGAAGAGGCAAAAAGCTAAAACAATCTGCTGTCAAACAATTTGCCGAACGCAAGCAGCTTCCGGTATTTCAGCCTGAGAACCTGAAATCGGACAGCTTTCTCTCTCAACTTAAACAACTCAAGCCAGACCTGCAGGTGGTTGTAGCTTTCCGCATGCTACCGGAAAAAGTATGGCAGCTCCCGCCAAAAGGAACCATTAATCTGCATGCATCCTTGCTGCCAGCATACCGCGGCGCTGCTCCTATCAACCATGCCATTATCAATGGGGAAACAAAAACAGGACTGACGACATTCTTTATTAACGAAACCATCGATACCGGTCAGATCATATTTCAGGAAGCAACACCCATACATGAAGAAGATAATGCCGGAATGTTACACGACCGTATGATGATTCAGGGCGGAGAGTTACTGATTAAAACACTGCGGGCCATCGAAAAAAATCAGATCACCCAAACTACTCAAAAAGACCTGTACAACGGAATTCGTGAATACAAAAAGGCGCCTAAGATTTATCGCTCCAACTGTGAAATAAAATGGTGTAAGAAAACAATGATTCAGACACGTAATTTCATCCGCGGATTAAGCCCGTATCCTGGTGCACATACCTATCTGACAAGCCCTGAGGGTGAAAAAATCCTGATGAAAATCTTTGAAGTCGCTGCCATCAAAGAAAAACACCATTATCCCTGTGGGCAGTTACTTACTGATGGAGAAAAATACCTCGATATTACTGCAGACGAAGGATATATTCAGATTATGGAATTACAGCTTAGCGGAAAACAAAAAATGACCGTAACGGATTTCTTGCGTGGTTTTGCTATTGATCAACATTGGACTATTGGCTAACAGCTGTCCATAATAGGCGAATAACAAGGAAAAAACGCCCAAGTTTTCAACAAAATTACTCATTTATTAACAAAATCCCCTATTTTAGCGCTTTACACTTGCCTTTTGCATGAAATGCCTTATATTTGCGGGTAATCTTAACCTTAACCAAAAAAACAAGTTAACATGAACAAAGCAGAATTAATCGAAGCAATTGCTTCAGAGGCTAACCTGACAAAAGCTGATGCTAAAAAAGCATTGGATGCTTTCATCGGTACTACATCAAAAGCATTGAAAAAAGGCGATCGGATTTCATTAGTTGGATTTGGCTCATTCTCCATCTCCAAACGCGCTTCCAGAAAAGGAAGAAATCCTCAAACAGGTAAAGAAATCCAAATTCCGGCTAAAAAAGTCGTCAAGTTTAAACCGGGAAGCGAATTAGCTGATATGGTGAATTAAAAGATTGTTTTTTTGCAAAAGCTGCCTCTGCAGGGCAGCTTTTTTTTTGGACAATATTTTTTTTTGATTCTGACAGTAGAGCATAATGAACAGAAAACAACTTGAACAATTAACCAATTATCTGGAAGGTTTTATCACAGATGAGCGCAGACAAAAAATTAATGCTATCATCAGGCAGCGCACGCGGCATCTAACATTTATCCTGGAGAATATTTACCAACCTCATAATGCCAGTGCGGTATTGCGCAGTTGCGAGATAAACGGCATCCAGGACGTCCATATCATTGAAAACAATAATGCGTTCCGCCCCAGCAAAAATGTAGCATTGGGTGCTGCCCGCTGGCTTAGCCTGCATCACTACAACCGCAATGATAACAACACCGTTGCTGCCTTGCAAACAATAAAGCAAAAAGGATATACTATTGCAGCAACTACACCACATCACCACGATTACCGCCCGGATGAAATTCCTCTGGAAGAACCGCTGGCACTAATCTTTGGAACAGAATTATCCGGTCTCTCCAAAGAAGCCCTCGAGCTTGCCGATTTATCAATCCAAATTCCACAGTATGGATTTACCGAAAGCTACAACATCAGCGTTTCGGCAGCCATATGTGCCTATCAGCTAAGCCTTCGTCTGAAAAAATCCGGCATCCCCTGGGCCTTATCCGATCTGGAACAAGGTCAGCTCAAGCTAGAATGGTACAAGACAAGCATCAAAAACGCTGATAAATTAGTGGCCCGGTTTTTAAAAGAGCAACAATAACCTTATTTCAAGGCATAAACCAGTTGCTTAAAGGTATCGCCTTTCTCCATAAAGTTTTTAAACTGATCATAAGAAGAAGCGGCAGGCGAAAGCAAGCATATGGTATTGACAGGGGTGTGCTTAAAGGCAAAACGCACAGCATCAGCTAAATCTTTTGCCTGATAAAGCTTTGCCTGAGTGGATGAGTCTCTGGCTTTCATCTCGTCCATGATACGTTCTCCCGCTGTCCCCATAAAAACAAGATTTGCTATATCAGAATGTATCAGGAATTCTGCTAAATCATGGTAGTCTATCCCACGGTCAAAGCCTCCCAATATTAATGTTCCCACCAGCTCCAGCGATTCCACAGCGGCCATAGTCGCCTCCGGAATAGTTGCTATAGCATCATTATAAAAGGTGATCCCTTGCTTTTCAGACACATATTCCATGCGGTGTATCAGGCCCTTAAAGGTCTTCAGACTATGTATTATCGTTGACAGCGAAACATTTTTCTCTAAAGCAACCAATATTGCAGCCATTGCATTAAGCAAGTTATGCTCTCCTTTCAAATGTCCCAGGTCATTTTGACTGGCAATAATGTCTGTTCTCTGCCCTTCAGTAAATATCAAATTGTTGTTTTCAAGATACATCCCATTATTGGTATGGGGATGAAGAGAAAAATAGCGCAGTTGTCGCTGGTTATTCATTTCTCCGATTAACTGCTGTATTCGTTGGTCGTCCAGGTGAGTAACCAACAGGTCATCACGATGCTGCCGGTATACAATATTGAATTTTGACATCTGGTAGTGGAAAAAATCTCTATAGTGATCCAGGTGTTCCTGAAAAAGATTCAGTAGCACAGCAATCGACGGTGCATGATGGATATATTCCAACTGGTGTGATGACATTTCAAACACTATTATGGTATCTTCCTTCACCTGCTCCCAGGCATCCAGCGGAGGAATTCCAATATTTCCCAGCAGCAACACCTCGCGTCCATCCTGCTTTAGAATTTCATATAAGAGCGAGCTGGTCGTACTCTTGCCCTTCGTGCCCGTAATACCTATGGTTTGTTTTTTAAAAGCATACAGAAAAATATCGGATTGAGAAATAATTCTGTCTTCATCAAAGACCTCTTCCAGTTTTGTCAGATTCACCCCTGGCGACTTGATAATCAAGTCATACTGGCTTAGCCCTTCCAGGTAATCATACCCATAACGCAACTTACATTCACAAGAATTCACCAGCTCATCATGCAAGGCTGATGGATTTTCATCGGCTATGGTTATGGATCGCAACTCGGCCATAATATATTTCTTTATCCATGCCAGCGTAGAACGCCCTTCAAGTCCATAACCAAGGATACAAACCTTCTTATTCTTAAATAATTGCTTAAGAGATTCCATATTATTGACAATTCACTTTTAATAAATACGCTCTTAATTTTGTTAACAACGGTTCCGGGATATTATTCTCCTGAAGTTCAGCTAAGACATAATCGGCAGCATGCCCATAGCGGTAGTCTTCATAAGGTCCGTTATCGACAAAGTGTTTAAGCAACAAGGGCAAAGACGGGCCTCCGGCATAGTGTTTTACAGTCAAAGCCAAAGAAACATTCACTTCGTTAATTGTCCCGACACATTCAAATGGTTTTTGTTTGCTCTGTCCACTTAGCTCCAGATAGTTTTCCTTTTGATCAGGATCATCCAAAAGATTACGACCAAATATGCCGGTCAGTTCATGCGGAGCTAAAAACGGTGACAAAATGATAAAAGTAAACAGGCACTTGGGACATTTCCCACACCAGCAATTGTCCTTACTACCTACATTACAACTCTTAAAATGAGGAAAATATTGCGGATAACGCGAAAATATCCGTGCAATCTGAAGCTCTGTCAAAGGTCTTAACAGGCTAAAATATTCAAACTGCCCGGAAATATACTCGCTGACATAATGCCGGAAGTCCTGCTCAAATTCCAGTGATTTGCTGTATTGGTGATTGATAGTCGTCCCCGGAATGGTTGGTTCATTAGCACTACTCTCATTGGAAAGGACAATATTTTTATTGCGTGAAATGGCGGAAATCAACAAAGAGGTAAAAGCCAGCAAGGCTGAAAACGGGGTATGTCCATTCAAAAATCCCTTATTATTAAGCTCCAGCAAAACCGGATCAATCGTACGCTCGACTATAAAGGTGTCTCCCCTTAAATAACCGGCCTGTTCTACTGTTTCATGCGAAGCGCCACGCGGATTCATAATAAAGGGAATAATCTCCCTTGAATCGCCATAAAATTCTTTTAATAGCTGCAAGCTAACAGCAGAGTCCTTCCCTCCTCCTACCGGCACAATAAAATGATGTGTTGTATGATAATACCGCTTTTCCAACTCAACAGCCGAAACCGCGTCTATCTCCATAAAATCATCCATGGATGGCTGAATGCCATTTGTAAAAAAGAATTCGCCCAGGCCATGGAAATATAATTTCTTCCAAAAGTTAATCTGAGGTTTAGACAACTTATATGGTTTTATGATTACTTTTTTCGGACAGGCCGCTTTCCAGTAACTAATGAGTTCCACCATTCCGATATGAAAAGCCAACTCCCGAATTTGTGCATCAGATAAGTGACTGGTATCCTGACTGGATCGCAAGGTCATCGCTGGCTGAAACCGATAAGAGTCATCCAAACGAAAATCGAACTTAAGCCTGATCTGGCCATTTTTTCTGCTTAGGGTAAAACCTTCGTAAATAAAAGCTTGATATTCTCCCCGTAACTTTGTATATTTGTGATATCCATCAGAAAACCTCATTGCATTATACTTTAAGTGATTTTTGAAATAAGTAACCAAAAGTAAGCATTTAAAGAAAGTTAAAATAATTTTTTTTTATGAAAGCGATAGACAAAATTCTTGCACGCAAACCCAACAGGCTCACCCCCAAACAAGGTAGACTGCTTATTTCTGAACCCTTTCTGCATGATATTTTCTTCAAACGCTCGGTGGTCATCCTGCTTGACCATAATACTGACGGCAGTTTTGGATTGATTTTAAATAAACCTGTTGAGTTTTCATTTGATCAGGTTGTCAAAGGTTTTCCAGACTTTGATTCACCCGTATATATGGGAGGGCCGATCAGTAGTCAAACCATCTTTTTCATACACACCATGGGCGATCTGATTAGCAACAGCAATGAAATCATTTCAGGATTATACTGGGGCGGTAAAGTTTCAGATGTCAAAGAGCTCATGAGAAAAAATCGCTTGAGCAGCCAAAACATCAAATTCTTTCTGGGTTATGCCGGCTGGGGGGAGCAACAGCTGGAACAGGAGCTGCAATATGACTCATGGGTGATTGCGGAAACTTCCGTATCAGAGATTATGCAACCGCATACGGCCAAATCCTGGATAACGATGGTAAAAAATCTGGGCAAAGAATATGAAGTATGGACGCGCTTCCCTTCCGACCCCAAAATGAATTAATGTTTGTCCATAATTGATTTCAAAAATTTCAAGACACGCATCCGATTGCTTTGCTCTTCATTATGTGTCTATATTTTTGTCATGGCTCGATTCATTTTACCGTGCCTTAACAATAACTCCACCACCAACGACATCCTGATCTTCATATAAAACAGCCGATTGCCCTGCTGTCACAGCCATAACAGGGTTTTCAAACTTCACCTGCAACCCATCTGCATTTTTATATACGACAGCCTTTTCACCTTGATGATGATAACGCACCTTAACCATAAGCTGCTGCCCATTTTGCAAAGCAGGAAATTTCTGCAAGTTGACCTTGGTCAAATTCATGGCTGAAGAAAAAAGGTCAGCCTTTTCGCCAATGACAATTTCGTTGCTGTCAGCATGAATATCCACCACGTAAACGGGTTTTCCAAGAGCAATATCCAATCCACGCCGCTGCCCGATGGTGTAAAAGGGAAACCCTCTGTGTTCTCCCACTTTTTTACCCTCCAGGGTTTTAATAGCACCTCCGGCAAATCGCTTTCGAATACCGCTAATTTCCATTTCTAAAAAACGGTGATAATCATCATCCGGAATAAAGCATATCTCAAAGCTCTCTTTTTTTTGTGCCAGCGTCTTAAACCCCGACTCAGTGGCTATCGCCCTGATCTCCTCCTTGGTATAATTGCCCAAAGGCAGTAAAGTTTTGCTGAGTTGTTCCTGTGTCAGCCCCCAAAGCATATAAGACTGATCTTTTGATTGATCTGTGCCTTTTTTAACATAATAACGCCCCTGCTGATGAGCTATTTTAGCATAATGACCCGAAGCAATTTTATCAATATTATGTTGCTGCCCAAACTCCAGCATAGCCTGCCATTTTATCAGTGAATTACACAACACACAGGGATTGGGTGTTCGTCCATTCAAATATTCGGTCTTAAAATTCGCTATAATCTTTTCTCTGAACTGTCGTCTAAAATCAACAGTATAGTGAGGGAATCCAAGGCTTTGCGCCACCTGTTTGGCTTCTTTGGCTGCCTGTTCTTCTCCGCTGTAATTTTGGTCGCCATAGGCCGAATGATCGCTGACCAGCATGGTTACTCCTATCAGGTCATACCCTTTTTCTTTTAATAACATGGCAGCCACAGAACTATCCACACCACCACTCATAGTAACCATCACACGTAATCTGTCTGTTTCGGTCATAATTAAAGCATACTTCTTATTCAGGAATTCTGTTTGTCGGACTTTTCGGCTCCTGCAGTTCTCCACGCTCTGCTTCTTCGTCTTTTTCCATCTTATTGAAAATAACCTTCTCAAACCCTTTATTGTATCGCACCTTTTTCACAACCTCTCCTTCCTCATTATAAATTAGCCAAATGCCTTCGCGAAATCCATTTTCATAGTCCCCTTCTTTTTGGATATCTCCGGATGGGTAATACAGGTTATAAGGGCCATGCAATTTTCCCTCCTTATACTGCGCCGATAATTTCACGGTTCCGTCAATAAAGTACTGTTTCCAATACCCATGCGCTTCCCCATCTTTATGCTGCTTTTCTTCAAAAACGGCTCCGGTATTGCTGTAGAAAATCTTCCACAAACTATCCGCCTCTCCCTGCACATAATATTCTTCTTTAACCTTTTTTCCGTAAGGATTAAAATACACCCAGGTGCTATCGCGCTGCTTTTCCACATATTTCCCTTTTGCCTGCACTTCACCACTTTTATGATATTCTTCCACATAAACAACATGTGCCGAGTCCTTATACAAAGCTTTTGTTTTAAGCTTTTTATGACGATAGTAATGCTTAAATTCCCCAATAGGGATACCATGGTCAAAAGTTCCTTCATATTTTATCTGACCATAGGCATTCTTTTCTTCCCATTTTCCATGCTTACGGCCTTGCTCATCATATTGATTAAGCTGCGCGAAAGCAGCAGATGAGCTCATCATAAAACCACAAATGGCAATAACCCGCATAAGTTGTTTATACATATTACATTGATTTTGCTAGGTGAATAAGGCTTTCAAAACGATAATCGACAACATGATGGTTGGCTTTTGACAGGGTATCCTCGGGTTGTATTAAGACAGTAGTCATTCCCAATCGCTTGCCAAAAAGCATATCATTCAGGGTGTCACCAACCATCAAAGACTTTTTAAAGCTCAGGCCGGGAAAGTCCTTTTTTGCCTGCAATGCCATCCCCACATCTGGTTTTCTACAACTGGATTTCTTTTCTTTTAAGTCGGGGCAAAAGTAGATTTTATCTAAGCGTCCACCACATTCTTGAATCTGATACACCATCTTTTTATGTATTTGTTCCAGGTCATCAACTGACATCAGGCCTTTACCAATACCTTGCTGGTTTGTTACAACAAATATCCGCTGAAAGCGCTTTGCAAATATAGCTATAGCCTTGTCGCTACCAGGGATAAATTCAAAATCCTCCACTGTTTTTACATAATCGTCCATCAACCGGATGTTAATCACTCCATCACGGTCGAGAAACAAGGTCCACGATGGGTCTATACTATTTAAGGCTTGCACAAATTGTTTTTGCATGTACTCATTCTTTTTCACTAAACAGGGCTTCCTCAACATACTGACAAATAATATGTCCGATCAGGCCATGCGCTTCCTGTATTCTGGGCGTATCCGTGGAAGGAACATTCAAAACTATATCAGCAATATCAGCAATCTTTCCACCCTGATCACCGGTCATTGCTACTGTGGTCATTTGAATGTCAACAGCTTTTCCCATAGCCCGTAACACATTTTCAGAATTCCCCGAAGTGGATAAACCAATCAGCATATCCCCGGGCTTTCCGGCAGCTTCGAGCATGCGGGAATACACATCGTCAAAGCTATAATCGTTAGCAACAGCAGTGAGGTATGACGTATTTACATGTAATGCCTCAGCGTATAATGGAGGCCTGTCCTTGTAGAAGCGCCCGGATAACTCTGCAGCAATATGCTGAGCATCTGCAGCACTACCACCGTTACCACAAAGCAATACCTTGCCCCCCTGCTCAAAAACAGTCGTCATCCGACGGGCAGTAGCAACAATCGAATTCAGTAGTTTATCGTCACATAATATTGACTTTTTTACCGCTACCGACTTCTCTATGATTTCTTTTATGTTCATCTTCGCTGATGATTTTTAAGGCTGTATGATCCCTTTTAAAGGTAACAGTTTCCTTTTTGACTTATCTATAGTGTGACAAATATAACAGTTCAACGATTTACAAACCTGAAAATTGAAAATAAAATACAAAAAAATGATCAGAATGATAAATAAACAACGATCTTTGAAAAGAAAATACAAGCGAATAGCATAAAGAAAAATCAAATTACAATAATTATACGATTTGTATACAAGGAACGTTAATACACCCATAAACTCACGAACAAACCTTAAGTATTTTGACAAAGAGCCGCCCATTAATTCTGTCTTTGCTTTTGACAATAAGCACTTTAAGCATCGCCATTGCTCAGGAATCCACATTCAATGTAAGTGGTTATGTAAAAGAAAAAAGTAGTGGAGAGTTGCTGGTTGGGGTCAACATTTATGTTCCGGGGACGCAAATCGGGACCACAACAAACCGATATGGATTTTATAGCTTAAGGCTTCCGTCAGATTCGGTCCGGCTGGCATTTCGTTATGTCGGATATAAGACAGTCATAAAAAGCTTTAGGTTAACCCAGGACACCATACTGGATATTGAGATATACACCAACAAAGAGCTGGAGGAGGTGGAGATCACAGATTCCAGAATTAACAAAGAGAGCAATCAGGTACAAATGAGCCGGATGGAAATTCCGGTAAAGCAGGTTGACAAAATCCCGGCCTTGTTGGGAGAGAAAGATGTCATGAAAGTGTTACAGCTTATGCCGGGAGTACAAAGTGGATCCGAATCCAGTAGCGGCTTATATGTTCGGGGCGGCGGTCCAGACCAAAACCTGATCATCCTTGACGATGCTCCGGTATATAACGTCAATCACCTTTTTGGGTTTTTCTCTGTTTTTAACGGGGATGCCTTAAAAAGCATAGAACTAACGAAAGGCGGTTTTCCGGCGCGCTACGGAGGACGGTTATCTTCTGTGCTGGATATGACGATGAAAGATGGCAACAAACAAAAATTCACCGGCACAGCAGGCATCGGCCTGATATCCTCGTCAGCCACGTTAGAAGGACCGATAAAAAAAGACACCGCCTCTTTTATTATCTCCGGACGCAGAACATATGCTGATCTGCTGATCAGACCATTTATCCCGGAAGACGAAACTGCCGGCTACTATTTTTATGACCTTAACGCCAAAGTCAATTACGCTTTTAGTCGCAGGAACAAATTATACGTCAGCGGGTATTTTGGCAAAGACCGCTTTTATGCAGGTTTTGATGACTCTGAAGCGGGCCTGGACTGGGGTAACAGCACGGTTACTTTAAGGTGGAATCATTTGTTTAACAACAAAATATTCTCCAATACATCGCTGATTTTTTCACGCTATAATATGGAAATATTTGAAGAGTCCACTTACGACACTGAAAATTTTGAACTATCCTATTCTTCTGGCATCAAAGATTATGGAATCAAATATGACATCCAATACCACCCAAGCTCTGCTCACACTATCCGTAGCGGCTTGATTTCCACCTATCATTTATTTAAACCCAGCGCCCTGGTAGTAAAAGATGATAATGTCGATCAATACATTTCAGAGATTAATGAAATCCCCTCTTTAGAATCGGCTTTTTATATTGAAGATGAATTTAAGCTTCAGGAAAACATGAAGATAAATGCAGGAATGCGGTTTGCCCACTTTTTGCACAGCGATAAATCCTATTATAACTGGGAGCCACGCTTTTCGATGAGCTATCAACTAAAAAAACAAGCGGCGCTCAAGGCCAGTTATGCCAAAATGACACAACCCATACATCTTTTGTCCAATACCGGCATTGGCCTTCCAACAGATCTCTGGATTCCTTCCACAACAAAAATCACACCTCAAGAGTCATGGCAAATTGCTGCCGGTTATGTAAAAGACTTTAATCACCCGCAGTTTACGGTCAGTCTGGAAGGCTATTACAAAAAGTCGGACAATGTTAAAGGGTATAAAGAAGGAGCTTCCTTTTTACTTATTGACAATCCCTACCTGGCCGAAAGCTATACCTGGGAAAGCAATATCACAGAAGGACAGTCCTGGTCATACGGAGCTGAGTTACTCGTACAAAAAAAATCCGGCCCTCTGTCTGGCTGGATTGGATATACGCTAAGTTGGACACAACTGCAATTTGATGACATAAACTTTGGAGAGCGCTATTATGCCAGATACGACCGGCGCCACGATATATCCATTGTGGCAATGTATGAAGTGTCCAAACATTTTGAGGTTTCCGCAACCTGGGTCTATGGAACGGGGAATGCTATCTCCGTGCCACTGTCAGAATACCCGTCGATAATTCATGCACCTCATTCGGACCACTCCGTGGATTACCAAAACTACCATATGTTCGAACTAAATGAATATGGCAAAAAAAATAATACCCGCATGGCGCCCTATCACCGCCTGGATATTGGAGTTCAGTTTCATAAAAAAATTAACATTGGCGAAAGAAGCTGGCGCATCAGTGTGTATAATGCCTATAACCGCAAAAATCCATTCTTCTATTATGTGGGATATGAGAACAACAAAAATGTACTAAAACAAATATCGCTGTTCCCAATCATTCCTTCCGTATCTTATCATTTAAAATTTTAAAGCATGAACCGAACAACGACAAAAATATGGACCAAACAGATAAAATCAGTTTTGTTATACTTCAGCCTGGTGGCACTCATGCTCCTGACAGCCTGCGAAGAAACTGTTGACGACATTGATTTGCCGAATGCCGACGCAAAAATTGTGCTTTACTCCTTTATCGAAGCGGGCACAGACACAGTGACAGCAGAACTCTACCGCTCCAGACCATACTTTGGCGAAGATGATTCGATATATACCTCCGCCCGACTTATTGACAATGCTAATGTGCAATTATCCAACGGTTCAGATAAAATACAACTCACCTATGATCCCGCTAAACAACTTTATCTCAGCCCTACCAACAGCTTTGATATTCAATTTGGCAAGCAGTATACGATAACAGCTTCGGCTCCAGGTATGACTTCCGTTAAAGGAAAATGCACCGTTCCGGCCTCCCTCCCCGGCGATTTTGATATCACAGACCAATATGACATCCAGCAAAATAGTTATCAAAACGAAATAGCTTTGGAAATTGAAGTCACAGATATCCCAGGCCAGGAAAATTTTTACAGAATGATCTATTACGAACAAATGGTTAACTGGCAAAATGATACAGTATTTACAGCTAAGGATTATATTTGGGAAGCAGGAGTATTCACCAAAGTCTTCACCGATTTACACAAAAATGGAAAAAATATCAGCATCCGGGCCATCGTGTCCGAATTTCAAAATCCAAAAAAGATTCGTTTAAAGCTTTTATCTACTGATGAACACTATTATCAATATCATCATAAATTAAATCATTTCTCCTATAACGACCCCTTTTCAGAACCCACCATTATTTATACAAATATTGAAAACGGACTGGGAGTATTTGCCTCTTATACCAGTCGCACAAAAGATTATACACTGACACCATAATTATAATGGAATACCAATGAGGCCGGTCTAAAAAG
>JBNJHE010000042.1:14185-20519 GCA_051748205.1 Bacteroidota bacterium
TGGTGATTTAGGGGTCTTAAGGCTTTTTAGGCTGCACTCACCAATTAAACCGCACACCTAAAAATATGGTGTTGGCACAAAACTGTCCACCCCCATAATTTATTCACTATTATGCTGATATCTAAAAGGGATACAGACAAAAAGCTTGTTCGTATAAACCCATTTCTCAGGCAGTACGAAACTGTATTTCACAAAAGTGGATATAAAATCAAAACATAAGAAATGTGAAGAAAAAAAATAAGTCAATACCACGTGTTTACAGCAAAAACAATTTTATTTTTCTAGATTTGCTGTAATCAACGGGGATTTGTTAAATTTGCAAAAATAAAGAGAAAAAATCCAAATTATAGAAATTAGCTAAATGCAACAAAAAACCAAAAGATATGACTAATAATCAACAAGACCCAAACTTGAAGCGCATCATTCCCATCGCAATAATTATCGGAGCAATTATTATTTTGATTGTTTCGTGGAGCAGTATAACCGTAACCATTAAATCCGGTCATGGTGGCGTATTGTTTCGTCGTTTTGGCGGTGGTGTGGATATAGAAAACCCTTTTCGCCAGGGGTTTCATGTAATAGCACCCTGGAATACCATGTGGGAATACGAAATTCGCAAGAAAGAGATCCGCGAAACCATGGATGTTCTATCCAGTAATGGATTATCCATTGAGATGGATATGTCATTATGGTACAACCCCGAATTTGAAAACCTGGCGCGCTTGCATGATTACCTGGGCCCGCAATATATTGAAAGCATCGTCAAGCCTTCGCTCAGGAATGCTACACGATCGGTAATAGGGCGTTATACCCCAGAGCAACTTTATGCAGAAAAAAGAGAGGTTATACAGGCAGAAATCGGAAAAGAAACACGGGAACTGTTAGCAGACAAATATATTAATGTAGACCAAACATTGATCCGCTCCATTAAGTTGCCAGGAAAAATTAAAGAAGCAATTGAACGAAAACTACAACAGGAGCAAACTGCCAAGGAATATGAGTTTAAATTGCAGGTTGCCGAACAAGAAGCTAAAAGACAAAAAATAGAAGCTGAAGGTAAAGCCCGGGCAAACCGGATTATTGCCGAAAGTTTAACTGATCGTATTTTAAAAGAAAAAGGGATTGAGGCTACCAAAGAATTAGCAAAATCAAAAAATGCTAAAACTGTAGTGATCGGCTCTGGTGACGATGGACTACCAATTATTCTTGGTGGAAGCAATTAACTTTTCAAAGATCTTGCATTTCAGGGGTAGCTGTTGTTACCCCTTTTTTTATTATGAACCACTATTTAGAAAACATAAAAATAACCAGCAATAATTGAACAAATCACTGTCCAGGCTGTATTGCTTATAGTTTTACAAAGTAATTATTACTAACCCAAAAAAAAATTTATTATGTCAAACAGTGGAAGAGTTTTATTAGGAGTATTAGCAGGTGCTGCAGCAGGAATAATCACAGGAATTTTGGTAGCTCCTGCAAGTGGTAAAGAAACACGTGACAGCATCACATCCAAAACAGATGAGTTGTTGAATAACGTGAAAGAAATCCTCAACCGTCAGAAAGAACAGGTTAAGGAAGGCGCAAAAGAAGCAAAAGAAGCAGCCAAGAAAGCTACAAGCAAATAATAAAGTGCGATAATATGCTTAAAAAACTGGAAAACTACATCAGTTCACGCATTTTATTATTAAAAATAGAAGGAACTGAAAAACTCAGTGATACATTAGCAGTTATTTTTAAAAAAATCATACTGTTAATGTTCCTGGGTTCCTTCGTATTGTTTCTTTCCATTGCGCTCGCGCTATGGCTTGGCGAATTATTTGAATCGTATATTATTGGTTTTCTCTTATTGGCCGGGATACATTTTCTGTTGCTAATGATTCTCTTTCTATTCCGCAAGCCATTATTGGAAAGAACCATTAAAGATGAAATTGTGCAAACTATTTTTCACCAATCACCAAATAATAAAACTACGGATGATTAATAATTACAGTGAACTTAAAGCCGTAAAGAGTGAGCTTAAAGGCCGTATTAACGAAACAGAAATCAAGTTCATCTCGCAACATCAATGGATTTCTACTTTTTTAAGTTTTACTGGTGTTTATGATAACAAAAAAAATCCCGAAAAACAAAAGCAACTTCACTCCCTAATTGTTCAGGCTGTATCAGATTATCTGGAAGAAAATGGCTTACTTAAAAAATTCAAAGATGAATACACCACCGTAGTTATTCCTTTAATTTTAACAGCCCTCTCTGCCTTTGTTGTGAAGAAACTTTAAAACAACTTCATAGCAATATTTTACGGCATATTCATTGACCTCCTTTCCATTAAATAATCCTTCTGAACGTATCCAAAACAAACACCTGAACACAATTATCCGCTATATTATACCTATAACAATAAATCCCACCATTTCACACCTTTATATCAGACAATAAATTGCAATACGGCTAGTCAAAGGCTATTAGTTAATCGCTATTACGCATAAATAAAAGGTTATATTTGTTTACATTATTATCAAAACACCTACGGTGACAACTGTTGGTAATAACAAATAACTACCTGATGGCCAGGATTAATAAGCATAATAAATCGAGCGGGGGCAAACATTGATCATTCCGACATTGAATATTGCTATATTTGCAAACCAATCGGGAAAACACAAGATATGGCACAAAAACCTGGGATACCTAAAGGCACGCGTGACTTCAGTCCGTTAGAAATGCATAAACGCAATTTTATTTTCGACACCATCAAAGAAGTGTATGAAATATATGGATTTCAGCCACTGGAAACTCCTGCCATGGAGAATTTATCCACACTTACCGGAAAATATGGAGAAGAAGGCGACCGGCTATTATTTAAAATTTTAAACTCAGGAGATTACCTTAAAAATGTTCAGGATATCAAAGCAGAGCATGCCATAACGCTTACGCCTAAGATAGCTGAAAAAGGATTACGCTATGACCTGACAGTTCCTTTTGCCCGCTATGTTGTTCAACACCAGCACGAGCTAAGCTTTCCTTTTAAACGCTACCAGATTCAACCGGTCTGGCGTGCCGACCGCCCACAAAAAGGCAGGTACCGCGAGTTTTATCAGTGCGATGCTGATGTGATTGGTACAGACGCACTTTATAGCGAAGCTGAGTTTATCAAAATAATTGATGAGGTTTTTCAACGTCTGAATATCAAGGTTACTGTCAAAATCAACAATAGAAAAATCCTCTATGGTGTTGCAGAAGCCATTGGCGCTGCAGATTATTTTAAAACCATGACAGTAGCCATGGATAAACTGGATAAAATTGGGACTGAAAAAGTTGCTGAGGAAATGCTGCGTGGAGGCATGGACAAAGCCATGACAGATAAGCTACAGTCGGTTTTAAACTTCGATGGCACAATGAATGAGGCCCTGATGTTTCTGAAAGACTTCGTTGCTGTTTCAGAAACAGGATTGAAAGGCATAGAAGAAATACAGCAAATAATCGACAAACTTCAGTATTTTGAATGCACCTGCGGTTTAGAGCTGGACATCACACTGGCCAGAGGACTGGACTATTATACAGGCGCCATTATAGAGGTAGTATCAGAAGAAGCACAGATGGGCAGCATATGCGGTGGTGGGCGCTACGATGACCTTACCGGTATCTTCGGACTCAAAAATGTTTCCGGTATCGGCATTTCTTTCGGGGCTGAACGCATTTACGACATTCTGGAAGAACTCAAGCGATTCCCGCAAAGCACAGGACAATCAATTCAGGTGCTGTTTGTTAATTTTGGCGATGAAGAAGAAAAACACTGCATCCGGGCTATACAACAGTTCCGAGCTGCAGGAATAGCTTCTGAGCTCTTCCCTAAAGCTGTTAAAATGAAAAAGCAACTGAATTTCGCCAACCATCACAATATCCCCTGGGTAGTTTTGATGGGAGCAGAAGAAATTCAGCAACAGAACATCACCATAAAAAATATGGAAAACGGCCAGCAACATCAGCTAAAGGTACAACAAGCCATTGCTTTAGTAAAAAAATAAAGCAAACACCCTGGCTTAACATATTTTCTTGTAATTGCATCACAATCAAATATTTGCAATCGCCAACAACTACTCATGGTACATTACGGCAAATAAAGCTTCACCTTTGTTAATTCGCTAACATTTTTTTCAAAAAAGGAAGAATAAATAAAAAAACTCTTCTATTTTTGCGGCTTTTATAATCATGTAAGTCTACCGGTCAGACAAACATAAAACAAAGACAATGAATAGAATAATAAAGCGGAAATATGAGGCTCTGATATTTTTGATTTTCTTTTTCGGGCTTTTTGGTTATTTGGGCCATCATATGGGCCTGCCCAATCTCATTAACACTTTAATGAATACGGCACATGATCTTTTATTAAACACGGTATTCTTTATTATGGGAATTACTGTACTGACGGGAGCTCTGGGTAAATTAATGATTGAATTTGGTGTTGTCAGGTTACTGGAGACCATACTACGCCCATTGATGCGTCCAATATTCAACCTTCCGGGAGTAGCATCACTGGCAGGGCTTATGACATTTTTTTCAGATAATCCGGCAATCATCAGTTTATCCAGTGATAAAAACTTCAGGCGTTATTTCAAGCAATACGAACTAATATCCCTAACGAATTTCGGAACAGCCTTTGGCATGGGGTTGATTGTTTTGACTTTTATGTCGCGCTTTGGATATTTTTGGCCGGCCATGATTGGGCTTTTTGGTGCTATAGCGGGAGCTGCCATATCCACACGCCTGATGCAATACCAAATTAAGAAAGTCTTACCTAAAGAAGACGATCAGGAATTAGCTTCGGGAGAAGCAGAAACGATTTCTTTCCGCTCTGAAGGCTCTACCTTTGAGCGATTTTTAAACGCACTTTTAGACGGAGGCAAACAAGGGGTAAATCTGGGCATACAGATTATTCCGGGAGTGCTAATCATTTCCTCTATGATTATGCTCATCACTTTTGGTCCCAAAGACCCCTCTGTAGGTTATCAGGGGCTTGCTTATGAAGGTGTTCCGCTATTACCCAAAGCGGCATCTTATCTGGGTTGGTTATTTAATGCCCTGTTTGGATTCAAAAACCCGGAACTTATTGCTTTCCCGATTACTTCTTTGGGTGCAGTAGGAGCAGCTTTATCCCTGGTAAAAGCCTTTATTGCCGAGGGTATTATTACCGGAAACGAAATAGCTGTATTCACCGCAATGGGTATGTGCTGGTCGGGCTATTTAAGCACCCACACCGCCATGCTGGACACATTAAATTACAGAAAATTAACACCAAAGGCATTAATCTCGCACACCATAGGAGGAATAGCAGCAGGAAGCATTGCGCATTATTTGTACCTGCTGCTTTCCCTCTGGTTTATAATTTAACAACGACTATTTTATGGCGTTGATAAAATGATATTGTGGTGCTGCCCCACTCTCATAGCGCCAAAGTATGGCTACCGGATACAGATCGTTGGTCCATTGGCCATCCAGGGCAATTTCATAACTCTTATTTACCGTCTCACCATTGGACGGATCGGTAACAATCAGCTCACCATAAGCCTGGTCAGCTACAGAAGAAGCCCGGAGCACATAGTTATGGCGGTAATCATCATTCGGATAGCTATTGGAAGTACCGTTCTGTTTATATTGTCCGGCAGAGGAAGAACCGTCGATACCATCTTCCAAAATAAACACACTAAGAAAATAATCGCCACTTCCTGCTTCAAAAAACTCAACCGCAACATCCACTTCAGCAGTGCTGCTTCCTATTTTTCCATCAATGGCCAAACCGGCTACCGCATTCTGCGACTTAAGATTTTGTAATTCGCTGATTGCATTTGAATTACTCACCTTGAGGTCGCCAACCCAAAAAGAAGGAACACCACCTCCGTTGGTGCGATCGGCCAATAAACTACCATATAAATCGTTAGTCATAGGATCACCACCAGCATGGGCGGTAATCGCTACTGTTTTTCCTTCGGCATTTAAGTCATTGATAAGTGGTGCTCCCCAGTCACCACAGGGGCCGCACCAGGTAGCTGTATAATTAATTGCCATCCCCCACTGATCCTGCGACGGAGTTAATGATGATGAACCGTTATCATTGTCGTCATCCTTGTCACATGAAGTAGACAGTACAACAACAAAAACCATAATAAAACTTAGAATAATTTGTTTTTTCATAATGAGTGATTTTGATTGATTGATTGATTGATTGGTTGATTGGTTGATTGGTTGATTATTTGATTGGTTGATTGATTGATTGGTTGATTGATTGATTGATTGATTGATTGATTGGTTGATTGGTTGATTGATTGATTGATTGATT
>JBNJHE010000043.1:0-20178 GCA_051748205.1 Bacteroidota bacterium
TTTGCTTTTGTCAATATGACCCTTACGAGTTGTTCTAACGATGTCCATTTCATCAATAAGGTTTTGTGCTCCGGCAAATTTATCGATGATCAACAGTACATAACGAATATCGACATTAATCGTTCGCTGAAGCTCCGGTTCAAAAGCAATGTCACCGCTCATGGCTTCCCAGTTTCCGTCAAAAGCCAGTCCGATTAACCGACCTTTTCCATCAATAACAGGGGATCCGGAGTTTCCTCCGGTAATATCATGATTCGTTAAAAAACACACTTTCATTACTTCCCCTTCGCCATAAAGGCCATAATCTTTTCTTTCATAAATTTGTTTAAGCTTTTCAGGAACAATAAATTCAGGATTATCAGGATCTTCTTTTTCCATGATACCATGAAGCGTGGTATAGTGCAGATAGTCGACGGCATCTCTTGGTTCATAACCCTTCACCTTACCATATGTCAGACGCATGGTGAAATTAGCATCCGGATAAAAAGAAATATCGCTTTCCATTGTCCTCAGCGCTTCCATAAACAACCGGCGGCCTTTGGTTTTTTGCATTTGAGCCGTATTGAGCTGTCCCCGGATGCCAAAATAATTTTTAAAAAAGGCATCTTGCAACTGATATACAGGGTCCTTTGTCAAGGTCTTCAGGTCGGGGTCTTCCATCCACTCGCTTAACTTTTTCTGATCGTCAAACATAGAACCCTCATAAATATCCTCAGCCATTTTTTGATAATTGCCTTTTTTCTTTTTTACCAGCTTTTTAAACATTTCAGGCTGCATTTCTTCCGGCACATCCTGATCATACATTTCAAACATGGCGGCCATGATATCACGATCAATTGCCTTGTAATAGTCTTTGAAAAACTTTTTGACATCCTCATCCATCTCTTGCATAAATTCTTTTACTGATGCCATATCTTCTTTTTCCAAAAGCCCTTCAACTGTTTCAAAATTTCTGGAGAAGCCAAAAACCTCCGGACCCTGATAGATGGCTTCAATAAAATAATATTGATGAACAGCATATTGATTCAGAACCTTATAGGCATCTTCAATATGCTTTAAGGCATTGCCATATTTTTCTTTCCGTTCTGGAGTTCGTTCGATCCATTCGGTGAGTTTATTTTCCAGTTCAGCCTTTTTTTGAGGCACTTTCAGGTCTATCAGTCCTTTTTTCATGCCAATAAAGTTCTTCCAGTAATTAGCTACCTGGTCGCGTTTAGAAGCATACTGAATGCGTACCTTATCCGATTGCTTCATATACTTTTCCATAATATCCAGCTTTTTGCGTCGTATTTTAATGCGTGTTGGATACATTTTATCAAGATTCTGCTGAATGCCAAAAGAAGTCATATACCGGTCGGTACCTCCAGGGTAGCCCATAATCATGGAAAAATCACCTTTTTTAACACCATCAATAGAAACGGGCAGATGATGTTTCGGTTTCATTGGGATATTGTCTTTGGAATACTTTGCCGGTGAGCCGTCAGGTGCAGTATAAACACGAAACATAGAAAAATCACCGGTATGACGGGGCCACATCCAGTTATCCGTATCGCCTCCAAAATTACCAATAGATGAAGGTGGAGCCCCTACCAAACGAACATCCTGGTATTCTTCCATAATAAACATATAATATTCATTGCCATCAAAAAAGCTTTTGATACTAGCTTTATAATCAGTATCTTTTGTAGCTTCTTTGCTAATGATATCCATATTTTCCCTTATCTTTTTCTGACGTTCTGCCTCTGTCATGGTAGCATTTACTCCATTCAACACCTTGCCTGTAACCTCCTCCATACGAATAAGAAAGCTCACAGTAAGGCCTTCATTAGGAAGCTCTTCTTCCAGGCTCATAGCCCAAAAGCCATCGGTTAAATAATCATGCTCCGGCGTGGAATGTGCCTGTATCCGGCCATGACCACAGTGATGGTTTGTCAGAATAAGTCCTTTACCGGAAATAATTTCTCCCGTACAGCCATTGTCAAATTGAACAATCGCATCCTTAAGGCTCGATTGATTGACACTGTATATTTCTTCCGGTGTCAGCTCCAGGCCCATTTTCTGCATATCTGCATAATTCAAGCGCTCAACCAACAGGGGAAGCCACATTCCCTCATCCGCTTTTAATGATGGCTGCATCAGCAACATCATGGCAAAAATTGCAATAGTAAATCGTTTCATGTTTTCCTTTTTTATTTGCTTTTTTTATACATACTGCTTTCCATTATCCAGCTTTATATCATTAATAAATCTCCGGATCATTCCTTCTTTCTCGCGCTGACAAATCATTAAGGCATTATGATCTTCAGCGATAATAAAATTCTCCAACCCCTGCAAAACTACCAATTTTTCTTTGGGCATATTGACAATACAGTTCGTGGTATCGTAAGTCTTTATTTTCCCTCCAATCAGGCTGTTGCCGGTTTTATCTTTTTTCAGGCTATTATGTAGCGCATCCCATGTCCCTAAATCCGACCAGCCAAAAGAACTACTGTAGACATAGGTGTTATCAGCTTTTTCCATGATCCCATAATCAATAGAAATATTTTTACACACAGTGTAGGCGCTGCGAACAAATGAAGCCTCATCAGAAGTATTATACCGCCCAATTCCATTATTAAACGTGTTGTACATATCCGGCAAATATTTTTTTAATGCTTCAAGCCAGGTATTCAAAGAGGCCACGAAAATACCGGAATTCCATAGAAAATCGCCACTTTCAATAAACTTCTCAGCCATATCTTTATCCGGTTTTTCTGTAAATGTACGTACCTTATAAATACGCTCATTGTCTGTTAATGGCTCCTGATCAACATATTGGATATATCCGTATTCGGTTTCAGCACGCAAAGGCGAAAGGCCTAATGTCAAGATCCATTGATGCTCTGCTGTAACCTCCAGCGCTTCCTGTATTGTATTTAGAAAGTTTTGTTCTTTGGTAATGATATGGTCGGAAGGAGCTACTATGATATTGGCGTTTGGATTAATATCATTGATCTTATAGCCGGCATAAGCCAGACATGGGGCTGTATTTCGTCGCGAAGGCTCCAACAAAAGCTGGCTGTGATGTATCTCCGGTAGTTGTTCTTCCACCAGATTTTTATAGCGTTCGTTGGTTACGATCAGTATGTTTTCCTGTGGTACAAGCTGGTTAAAACGATGAAAAGTCTGTTGCAAGAGTGTTTCTCCTGTTCCCAATATATCGATAAATTGTTTGGGATAATCCGAACGACTAACCGGCCAGAAACCTGTTCCCAGTCCTCCGGCCATAATAACGCAATATGTATTTTTATTCATGATATAATATTTTTGACCCTGGTGACAGAAATTCGTTTATGCTCCCGGAATGTTATTCATTCTATAATTTCCAGTCATAGTTCTATACCCATATTCCTCTCACTTAAGCAATCAAATATATAAAAAAAAACCAACCTCATCATCAGATATTGGCTATGAATTTCTATTCCCCTTATTTTTGATCGTCTTTACGGCAATACCCGGGGCTATGGTATAGTATTTTTTGTTCTTCAGATTTTGACATAAATAACGTATGCGACGTTTTTTAATTTTCTGAAACTGTGCTCCATTCTCCAATTCAAAAAAAGCAAAATCAGGGATTTCATAAAGGTAAAGTTGTTGCTTGTTACCATCAAACTTACTAAGGCTTTCCGCCAGGGAAGTATCTCCCTGTATAGTCGCCCGAATCCGGGCCGGGTGCTCAGGCAAAGCAGCAGCAATAGCAGAGGGAAAAACCTGTTGCTGCACCAGTTGCATCAAAAGATCAAAAAAGACATTTTTCCATTGATACCCATGCGGTTTAATATAGCGCCCATAATATGTAAAAGCCACATGATGCGCCATTTCATGGGCAAACACATACATTAACCGATACTTATTAGGGTCATTATTCAGGGTGATAACTGCCCGCTGCTGCTTAAAACCAGGGCGGTAATCTCCTGCTTTTGTTTTTCGTACATCAACCAGCCGAATAGAAACAGGAAACTCTTTTACCCACTGGACTACAACATCTTGTCCTTTGTCAGGAAAATGTGAAAGAAACGATTGATTAACTGGCTCTTTGCTGCTGATCATGATATTCTGTCTGGCCGAAGGAACCACAATTACAATCTTTTTTGATTTTTCTTTTCATCTTATATGTTGAAGAGCACGACACAAGACCTATGGTCAGCAGTGCCATGAAAAATATCGCTATGATTTGCCGTCTTCTCATCTCTACAAATATAGCAACTATTTTTTTATTTTTTAGATTGGTTGTTGGTTATACTTTCGATTTCTTAATTATGTATTAATTTAGCAGCATGAATAAGGGAGGATTATGAAATATTTATATCAGCTGGGACAATATGTCTTACTCATGCTACAGTCGTTGAAAAAGCCTGAGAAGCAAAAGGTTTTTTGGAACAGGGTTCTGATTGAGATAGAGAAACTGGGAGTACAATCCTTGTTTATCGTGTTGATCATTTCTTTGTTTGTTGGGGCAGTATTGGCATTGCAGGCTGCATTTAATATGGATTCCCCCTGGATACCAGGTTATGCTGTTGGTTTGACTACGCGGCAAGCGATCATACTGGAGTTTTCGCCCACCATCATCAGCGTTATCTTAGCGGGAAAAGTGGGCTCGAGCATAGCATCTGAAATCGGTAGCATGAGAATTTCTGAACAAATTGATGCCATGGAAATTATGGGTGTCAATCCGGCAAACTTTTTAATAGGACCCAAAATGATTGCCGCTGTTTTTATCAATCCCTTTCTTATCATTTTAAGTATGGCTGTATCGATCTTTGGCGGATGGATTGGTATTTTATTCAGCGACTCCCTTACTGGCGACATGTATGTACTGGGAATTAAATCCTATTTTTATTTGTATGATGTTTTTTATGCTTTGTTTAAAACGGCCATTTTTGCTTTTATCATCACCAGTGTTTCAGCCTATCATGGCTACTATGTTAACGGTGGTTCTATTGAAGTTGGACGCTCCAGCACACGCGCAGTTGTCAGCAGTAGTATTTTGATCATTTTTGCTGACTTAATCCTAACACAAATTATGTTGACATGATAGAGGCTCAAAACATATCCAAATCCTTTGAGGGAAAACAAGTGCTAAATAATATTTCAGCAACTTTCGAAAAAGGAAAATCCAACCTGATCATCGGCCAGTCAGGATCTGGAAAAACCGTGCTGATGAAAAGCCTGGTTGGGTTGCTTTCTGTCGATCAGGGTACCGTTTTATACAATGAGCGTGATTTCTTCAAAATGAACTTTAAGCAAAAAAAAGAAGTGCGCCAGGAAATCGGTATGCTTTTTCAGGGAGGGGCCTTGTTCGACTCCATGAATGTTGAACAAAATGTGATGTTTCCGCTCACCATGTTTACTAACTGGACATTCAAAGAAAGACTCGACCGGGTTAACTTCTGCCTGGAAAGAGTAAATCTTGACCGGGTTAATAAGCTACTACCCTCCGAATTAAGCGGAGGCATGAAAAAACGTGTGGCTATTGCTCGCGCTATCTCTATGCAACCAAAGTATCTTTTCTGCGATGAACCAAACTCTGGTCTCGATCCTAAAACTTCCGTTCTTATTGATGACCTGATCATTGAAATCACCAAAGACCTCAACACAACTACAATTATTAATACCCATGATATGAATTCGGTCCTCAGTATGGGCGATCAGATCATCTTTATCAAGGATGGAGAAATGGCCTGGAAAGGAAATAAAGATCAAATTCTCCATACTAATAATAAAGCCATTAATGAATTCGTCTATGTCACAGAAATGGCCAAACGATTAAAACAACAGCTTTCATGACAGAAAATTTAGTTTTCCTGGATATCATTATGTTGATTGGAATTCTCTGGTATGCATACAAAGGTTTTGTTAAGGGGCTGGTTGTGGAATTAGCATCTCTGGCTGCTTTGGTTCTTGGAATTTATATTGCCTATCACTTTTCAGATTTTACCAGTGAACTTCTAAGAAACACTTTTCACATGCAGTCAGAATATCTGCATATTATTGCTTTTGCGGTTACGTTTTTCGCTGTAGTAATAGCAACACATTTGCTTGGCAAAATAATTGATGCCGTTGTCAACATAGCGATGCTGGGGATAGTCAATAAACTTGCCGGACTGGTTTTTGGGGTATTGAAAATTGGCTTGGTTATCAGCGGTTTGTTCTATATCATTGCCACTGTTGATACGCATCATCAAATCATAACGAAAGAAACTCAGGAAAAGTCCCTGCTTTATAAGCCCGTATCATCGCTGGTATATAAAATCATCCCTGTAGTAGAAGACCTTAACCATGATTTCAACCGAGATTCTCAGACACAAAAAAGGGCATAGCCAGGCTACACCCTTTTTCTTTACATGAGGCAAGCAATATTTATTTATCTGACTTTTTGGTTAGGCACAGTGAATAAATTTACTCACAATCTCCATAGTCTTATCATCATCATGTTCAATTTCCTGCCTTAAATTTTCATCCTCAAATGCTTTTAAGTTTTCTGCAAGACTATCGATCATCGATTCAGAGAACACATTATATTTCGTATAGGCTTGTTTGTCTTTCATCAGGCGAGCTGCCGACTCCACACATGAAACCGGTAATCCTTCCAGTACTTCCTGTTTGCTTTTGTGTTCTTCATCAAAAATATTGACATCCACATAGGTTTTCTTAGCATAATCGAGCGCATTATCCATCTGCAGTCCGTGACGTGCTGCTACAATCAAGCCTGCAATCAACAGGTAGATATCAGCAGAGCCATCAGGGGCACGGAATTCAACAGTTTGCTTTTCGCTATAGTCAATTTCTTCTTCTGGCTCAAGTGGGTTTATTACCTTAGCCATATTGATACCCTCGGCCCAGCCCAAAGGCACCCTTACCAAAACAGAACGGTTGCGGTCGCCCCAACAGATATTGGTAGGCGCTTCCTGATGTGGAACCAACCGAAGATAAGATGTAGGTATTGTGTTTCCAAATGCCGTTAATGACCCGGCCAGGTCTAGATATCCGGCGATGGCTTTTTTAGCAATATCGCTAAGCTTTCCTTTCTCCGTCATCACACTCCTGCCGTTTTTAACAATTTTTGTGTGTACATGCATCCCGCTACCCGCTTTGCCGGCAGTAATTTTCGGCGCAAAGGTTAAGGTTACTCCATGCTCATAAGCCAGCGCCCGCAACACCCACTTAGCTACAATTAGCTGGTCCGCTGCATCTTCTGCTGGAAGCGGCAAAAACTCTATCTCATTTTGTTCATATTCCATCCCGTTTTTGCGGAAATTGCCTACTTCAGAATGGCCATATTTGACTTTTCCGCCACAATAGGCAATCAGATTCAGTGCTTCATTTCTAAAATATTCCGACTTATTATACGGAAAGGTTTCATGATATCCCTTTTGATCTTCAGCAGGAAATAGTTCATCTTCTTCCTTAATAATGTAAAACTCCAACTCTCCCATGGCATGAAATTCATAGCCTGTATTTTCTTTCAGTGCTTTGCTGGCTTTTCTTAAGATATTCTCAGGTGAATTTGCCAGTGGGTTTCCGTCTTTGTCAAAATAAGAGCAAAGGACATCAACAGAAGGTATTTCTGCAAAAGGGTTTACAAATGCTGTCTTATATCGTGGCACTACATATAGGTCGGATGATCCGGCTTCTACATGATCAAACAGGCTGGAGCCATCAACTCGTTCGCCCGAGCTTAGGATCTGATTCAGATGATCTTTGGACTGTATGGCAAAATTTAATGTTTTTAAACGCCCGTCACCACCAACATAGCGAAGGTTTATCATCTCTATGTTATTCTCCTCTATGTACCTCAACAAATCGGCTTTTGTAAATTCAGCAGCCGGTTTGGCTAAATGCTCTTCAATAGGATGAGCAGTCATTTCCAGATTACTTTTCATATCATTTCTTTTTTTTGTTCACAAAATATCAATGTTGTCAAAACTAAGAAATTTTCCTGACTTGTTCACTCAATCACAAGAAAATTCCAATTATAGCTGTTTATCTATGACCCTTCGGATTAACTGCGTTGGGCACATTTTACACACAAGGAACTTCCGGGCATTACCACAAGCCTTCCAACAGGAATTGGTTCTCCACAATTGCGACAGTTTCCAAAGTCAGGGTCATCAGCTGTTTCGAGCGTATGCTTGATTTTCAAAAGTTTTTCTTTGGCCTTTCTCAGCGCCGCTTCGCTAACACTTTTATTATTAATGGCATCCATTCGACTCAGCCGGCCAATGGAACTATCCGGAGATATAGGTTGAGTTTGTTCCTCTAATTCCTCAATATAGGTCGCTACCTTTTGTTGCTCCTGTGTTAGCTTGCTAATTATCAGTTTTTTATCTTCTTGGTTCATCTGTCTGAATTTTATTAAACAGGTACGATGTTTATCCCGTCTTTTTTTCGGGGGAGCTCGCCATGACACATCATCTTTCAACTATACACTTTTCATTTTTTTAATCATATGAGTGTTAAAGTTTTTGTCATGGCTCGGTTCATTTGTTTAAAATTTAAGCGACAACGCAGATACCGGACATTATTGACAAACACTACGTATAGAACTGCATCTCGTCAATATATTTCAACACCTTATCCGGCAGCAAATAGCGCATATTCTTTCCTTCCTGAATCCCTTTTCTGATCATGCTGGCAGAAATTTCCATCAAAGGCGCCTGAACCTGATGCACATGTGGATGCCCAGAAAAGGCTCCGGCAGTATAATTGTGCCGGGGATAAACATGCAAGTTATAGTTTTTTAATATCTCTTGATAGTTCTTCCATTTTTGAAACGTTTCCAGGTTATCCATGCCCATAATCAATGAAAAACAGCGATCAGGATATTGCTCCGACAAAAGCGTTAGTGTATGAATAGTATAGCTGGGCTGAGGCATTTGAAATTCCACATCAGAAGCCAGAAACCGCTCATCATCATCAATAGCTTCTTTAACCATAGCCAGGCGGTGGTGATTATCCAACAGTGTTTTCTTTTTTTTGAAGGGATTTTGAGGACTGACAACAAACCAAACCTGATCAAGCTTTGAATTTTCTATTATCTGACTGGCAATCACCAGATGCCCGATATGAACCGGATTAAAAGATCCGAAAAACAACCCGATATGTTTATTGACAAGAGTCATGGTTTAAAAAATTTTGAATCAATGTTTTTGTTTCTTCCACTGCTTCTTCGAGTATTTCATTCACCACAACCTGATCAAACTGATGTGCATAAGTCAATTCCTGTCTGGCTTTACTCAACCTTAAGCGGATACTTCTTTCATCATCTTTAGCCCGTTTATACAACCGCTGTTCCAAAACATCCAGGGATGGAGGCATAATAAAAATGGCCAGAGCTTTTGTCTTATATTGCTTTTTTATATTCAAACCACCAACCACATCCACATCAAAAACCACATGTTTTCCATCGTTCCACAACCGCTCCACTTCAGTTCTCAGGGTTCCATAAAACTGTTTATGATAGACTTGTTCATATTCGATAAATTCTCCCTCTTCTATTTTCTGTTTAAATTCGTCTGTTGTCAGAAAATAGTAATCTTCTCCATCTTTTTCGCCACTACGAGGATTCCGTGTTGTAGCAGAAACAGAAAAAGACAAATCATTACATTGTTCCATCACCTGGTGAACGATTGTCGTCTTGCCAGCTCCTGAAGGGGCAGAAAATATCACCATTTTACCATGCATATCATAAAATATTGGCGAGTTGTTCTTTTATTTTTTCAAGCTCATCTTTCATATCCACCACGATTTTCTGTATTCCGGCATGGTTAGCTTTAGACCCTGTGGTATTGATCTCGCGTCCCATTTCCTGAGCAATAAAGTTAAGTTTTTTGCCTGCAGGGGATTCCGAGTTCAGGGTTTCCAAAAAATAATCACAATGCTGCTTCAGTCGTACTTTTTCTTCTGTTATATCCAGCTTATCCAGATAATACACCAGCTCCTGCTCGTAGCGATTTTCATCCAACGATTTATCTTCAAGAAAATCCGACAATTCCTTATTAAATTTTTCCCTGACATCCTTTAATCTGGAGGCTTCATGCGGTTCGATCTGCTTGAGATAATCCTGGATTTTATGCACCCGCCCAATAAAGTCTTCTTCCAGGATTTTACCTTCCTGCTGACGGTAGTTGTCCAGTTTCAGTAAAGCATCATCAATAGCATCTTTAACCAAAAACCATTCGTCTTCATCGAGCTCCGTATCATCTTGTTTTAACACATCCGGCATGCGCATAATCGTTTGAAGAAAATCATGTTGCTCATGATGATCCTTCATCTGAGAAGTCAGCTCTTTCAATTCCTGATAATAATGCAGAGCCAGCTTATGGTTAATACTACGTCCTGATTCGGCCCCCATTATTTCGCGGGTAACACCAAGATAGGCTTTCCCGCGTTGAATTACACGGGATGCAATGGCCCTGATTTCTGGTTCTTTAATATTGAAATTATACGGCAAGCGGGTGTTCAGGTCCATCTGTTTGCTGTTGACCGTTTTGATCTCCACAACGATTCTGTACTTTTCGTTTTCGGCCTGGGCTTTACCATAGCCTGTCATTGATCTTAACATAAGATACTGATTAAAATGTAAGAGACAAAGATATAAAAATCACACATCCTTTTTCTTTCCGGAATTTACTGTCTTTTCCGGATGTCTTCGATTAACGACAAAAATCCCTGCAAAAATGAGAATTGCCGCAATAATTTTATGTGTTGTCAACACCTCATCAAACAGCAAAATACCTATTAAGGCAGCAAAAACCGGCTGTAAATAAATATAGAATCCTGCTACCGAGGCATTGACATATCGCAAGGCATAAATGGTCAGTAAATAAGCTAAAAAGGTCGTTCCAATTATCACATATAAAAGAGAAAACAAAGCAAAGCCATCCACCTGATGCCAGTTGATATCCGGAATTCTCCAAACCGACACCGGCAGGACAAAAATAAAGCCAAAGAAAAAGACCCATTTCATCACTGTTACAGGCCTGTAGCGTGCCATAACAGGTTTTATCAAAACCAGATACATGCTATAGGCCGAGATATTGATTAAGATAAAAAGATCGCCACGGAAGGAGGAAGAATCAAAAGAGACTTCATTTCCGTAGAGCACCAGTATGAGCGTGCCGGTCATTCCCATCACTATTCCGACGATTTTCATAAGGGTAATCCGCTCATGAGCCAGGAAGGCGGCAAACATTAAAACCAGCAGTGGGCTGGAAGAGTGAATAATGGAGGTGTCCACCGGCGTTGTCAGGCTTAAGCCCTCAAAAAACATAATCTGATTCACAGCTACACCAAGCGATGCGCTTAATCCGATCAGCCATAGATCTTTTTTGGCAACCTTTTCTTTAGGAGTAAACAACTGCAAAAGCCAAAACAACAGCATCGCTCCCAATACGCGCATAAAAATAACCTGAAGCGGCTGAAAATAATCTGGCATCAATCCTTTTGCAATCCAATAATTTGCTCCAAACAACAAGCTGGTTATCAACAGTGTTATATGTGCGCCCCAGTGCTTTTTCATAGGCTGATTTCGCTGGTCATTTGCTTCGGTACTTGTTCTATTTTTTTATCCGTCCGCTAAAGGCTATTCGTTCCTTATAATAAGGCTCTGACCAATGATTAATCACGACACCACTGGAAGTTGAAGCATGAATAAAGTAACCCCTGGAGATATGCAAACCCACATGAGATATCTTATGCCGGGAAATTTTAAAAAAGATCAAATCCCCTTGCTGTAAGTCATCCCGGGAAATCTTTTTAGCTTGCTTGCTGATATCTACAGACCTTCTGGGTAACTCCACGCCATAAACTTCACGGTAAATATTGCCGATCAGGCAGGAACAATCGGTACCTGACTGGGAACAGCCGCCATAACGATAAGGCACACCCAACCATCGATCCACCACTTTCAAAAGGTCCAAATCTTCCTTTCCGGTAAGTGTGTAGCCAAACTTTTCAGAATAATCTGCGTAGGCTGATGATACTGCTTTTTCTGTTTTTGCCTCAGGCTTTGTAGGTGCACGAAACAAGCTACAGCTAGTGCTAAAAAATATCAAGATAAACAGGAAAAAGATCGTTTTCCTTTGCATAAGCCAAATTTTTGCAAAGGTAAAAAAAACGGGAGCCTCTGCTGAATTTTGTTCTGGCAATATACGCCACAAAAGCAGAAACTCCCGAATACTAAGATATCAAAACCAATTACAGGATTTTAATATCCCGTTTCTTAGGCCGTTGTTCCTCTCTAAAAGGTAATTCAATCTTCAGTATTCCAGCTTCATAAGAAGCCTTGATATTTTCAGCATCGATAATTTCAGAAACCTGAAAATTACGGTCGAATTCACCCAAAACAAATTCTTTCTGAATGAAATCACCAGTGCTGTTTTCTTCTGAAGCATGAGCCGGAGCTGAAATTGTCAGCACTTCGTTGTCCAGATTAATGGAGAAATCTTTTTTCTCTCTTCCGGGCACAAAGAGGTGAATTTCGGCATGGTCATCAAATTTAACAATATTCGATGCCGGATTGCAACGGCAATCTTTTTCTTCATTTTCGTGAAAATAGGGGCCTTCCCGGTGTGGGAACCCAAAGCGATAATTCGGTTGTATTAATACCATAGTTGACATTTTTTTGTGTTCAGTAATAACAGGACAACAGCCATACCAAAGCAAAAAAGGCCGCAAAGCACTGTCATACTGTCGCTTTTCGGCCTTTCTTCCTGTCAGTTTGTCTTATTTTTGCCCGTTTTCCATGGCTTTAATTCCCGGCAGGGTTTTACCTTCGATATATTCCAGTAAAGCACCTCCACCTGTAGAGACGTAACTAATCATATCATTTAGCTTATAGCTGTTAATAGCAGCTACGGAGTCGCCACCGCCAATCAAAGAGAAAGAACCGCTAATAGTAGCACTAGCCACAGCAATAGCTACCGATTTTGTGCCTTGTTTATAATTTGACATTTCAAAAACTCCCATAGGGCCATTCCATAAAATCGTTGATGATTTATTAATAATCTCAGCAAAACGACGACTTGATCGTTTTCCAATATCCAGCCCCATCCACTTTTCCGGAATATGATTTACCTCTGCCCGGTCGATTAAGGCTTCATTACTAAAGGAATCTGCTATAATCGCATCCACAGGCAAATAGAGGTTCACTCCTTTCAGCATCATTTCTTTGACAATACCTTTAGCCAAAGGTATTTTCTCTTCTTCTATCAAAGAACCGCCCACTTCGCCGCCCAGGGCTTTGATAAACGTAAAAGCCATCCCGCCACCGATAATCATATTATCGACTTTATTCAAAAGATTTTTTATAATATCGATCTTTGAGGATACTTTTGCTCCACCAATAATAGCTGTAAATGGAGGCTGCGGATATTTCAATACCTTTTCAAGACTTTTAAGCTCATTGGTCATCAACAGGCCAAAAAACTTATTATCAGGAAAAAACTTAGCAATCGTGGAAGTAGATGCATGATCGCGGTGAGCAGTGGCAAAAGCATCGTTAACATAAATATCGCCAAATTCACTAAGCTGCCGTGCAAAATCTTCATCTCCTGCTTCTTCTTCAGGATGAAACCGCAAATTTTCCAATAGTAAAACTTCGCCCTGCTTCAACGAATCCACAATTTCCTTTGTCTTTTCACCTGTTGCTGATCCGGCAAACTTTACATTTGTTCGCAATAGTTTTGACAAATGTGGTAAAATAGGACTCAGGGAGTAGTCCTGTTCATAGGTGCCTTTAGGCCTTCCTAAATGCGACATTAAAATAACGGAGCCACCTCCTTCTAAAATAAGCTTTATCGTGGGTAAGGACTCTTTGATTCTGGTATCATCTGTTATCTGCCTGTTGTGATTGAGCGGTACATTAAAATCAACCCGAACCAATACTCTTTTTCCCGTAAACTCGCAATTATCAATAGTCTTCATCTGATTATAATTTTAATTTTATAGGTCTGATGTTTACCCCGTGATTTATACGGGGAAGCTCGCCATGGCAAATCAAATTCTCCCTACACAGGTTTTTAGTTTTTTTCTTAATCACCCCGTGTGCGTTCAGCCTTAGGCGAATCATGGCTCGATTCTTCCCTATATAAAAAACAGGGAAAAAAAATGTATATTTATTTGTTTACTACACATCCTTTTTCCAGTGGTAAAATTAATGAAATGTGGGAAACTGGACAAGCAATTACTAAAAAACATTAAATTTGTCAAAAACACGCCTCTATGATAGAAACAGCCGTAAATATTAAGAGTAAATTACCTCACTTCAATAATTCTATTTTTGCTACCATGACGCAACTTGCTGATAAACATAATGCCATTAACTTATCACAAGGATTTCCCGACTTTAACTGCTCTGCTGAATTGGCAAAACTGGTGAACAAATACATCAATAATGGTGATAATCAGTATGCCCCGATGAAAGGAGTTGAGTCACTAAGAAACATTCTTAGTAAAAAGTACCAGCACCTGCACAAAGCAGACTATCATCCTGAAGATGAAATTACGATTACTGCCGGTGCTACACAGGCAATTTTTTCTGCTATCACTGCTTTTGTTCATGAAGATGATGAAGTTATTATTATTGAACCATCTTTCGATACCTACGCTCCTTCAGTAATGTATAATGGCGGCGTCATTAAATATTCGGTAACCTATCCACCTGACTTTACCATTAATTGGGAGCAGACCCGGCGACTTATCTCTTCGCGAACAAAAATGATTATTCTCAACTTTCCTAACAATCCTACTGGAAAAAATATCCGCGAATACGATTTGCAACAGCTGTCCAACCTGGTTGCGAATACAGATATTATCATTATGAGCGATGAAGTTTACGAACATATTTTGTTTGACAATCAACAACACCTGAGTTTATCTTCTGATAAAGAACTGGCTAAAAGGTCTTTGATTATCAGCTCTTTTGGAAAGACCTACAGTATTACAGGCTGGAAACTGGGATATTGTCTGGCACCTGAAAAATTAACCCATGAATTCAGAAAAGCACACCAAAATATTGTTTTTGCAGCCAACCATCCAATGCAAAAAGCCCTGACAGAGTATATCAAAAACAATGGATACGGAGACTCGTACAACAAATTTTATCAGCAAAAACGGGACTACTTTCTTTCTTTAATGTCATCATCCCGCTTTAGAATGATTCCTTCGGAAGGCACCTTTTATCAACTGGCTGATTTTGGTAAAATTTCAGAGCAGACGGATCTGGATTTTGCTAAAACACTCACAACAAAACATAAAGTAGCCGCTATACCCCTGTCTGCTTTTTATCATAACAACATAAATCATCAGATAGTACGGTTTTGTTTTGCCAAAAGTGATGACACATTGAAAAAAGCAACTGATATTCTATGCAAAATATAACCATTTCATACATACAGGCTCCCATTATATGGGAAAACCGATCGGCTAACAGAGCAATATTAGAGTCAAAAATCGAAGCACTATCCGGCAAAACCAATATTGTTTTGCTACCGGAAATGTTCGATACCGGTTTTACCATGAATCCGGAAAAGCTATCAGAACCAGACCATGCCAGGACATTAGACTGGATGCAAACCACAGCCCGGCGCTATGGTGTGGTTTTATGCGGCAGTACGGTGGCAAAAAGTCAGCAACATTTTTACAACCGCCTGTTTTGGGTAGATGAAAAGGGGCAGGCCACATACTATAACAAACGGCACTTATTTCGGATGGGAGAAGAGCCCAGGCATTATACTGCCGGGCAAGAAAAAATAATCATTCAATATCAGGGATGGAACATCCTTCCACTGATATGCTACGATTTACGGTTTCCGTTATGGTCGGCCAACGGGCTTCGAAATAAAAAGCCTGCCTATGACATGCTGCTTTATGTGGCAAACTGGCCAGCAGCCCGTAGTCATGTCTGGAAAGCTTTATTACAGGCACGTGCTTTGGAAAACCAGGCCTATTGTATTGGTGTTAACCGTGTGGGAATAGATGGCTACGGCTTATCATACAGCGGCGATTCTATGGCTTTTGATGCCAAAGGAAATACGGCAACCCGCAGCACCCCATATCTGGAACATATGGCTACTTTTATAGCTAAGGCGAATGAGCTGAAAAACTTTCGTGAGAAATTTCCTGTTTTCAAAGATTGGAATAACTTTGAGGTCTGATGATTCAAAAAAACACTTATACAACCAACCCTTTTTGCCCTGCCCGCTTAAAAACAATAGAAGTAAAAGCTGGAGGCCTGGGCATAGGCGGAGATAACCCGGTCCGCCTACAATCCATGATCAACCTCTCCACCATGGATACAGAAGCCTGTGTATCCCAGGCTGAGCGTATTATTGTTGCCGGAGGAGAGCTTGTGCGCTTCGCCGTAATCAACAATAAAGAAGTTGAAAACCTGGCACGAATAAAAAGCATTCTTCGCTCAAAAGGATACCAAACCCCGTTGATTGCCGACACCCATTTTAATGCCGGTATCGCAGTTCGTGTTGCTGCTGTTGCCGAAAAGGTAAGAATCAATCCCGGCAATTTTCTTCTCAGAAAAAAGGAGGCATACAGCGACGAGGATTACGATCAGGAGCTAAGGGAAACAGAAGAAAAGCTAAGGCCCTTAATCGAAGCCTGTAAAACCCATCATACCGCACTACGCATAGGGAGTAACCATGGCAGCTTATCGTCCCGCATCATTTTTCGCTATGGAGACACACCCAAAGGCATGGTTCAGGCAGCCATGGAGTATGTTGAAATTTGTGAAAGATACCACTTCGACCAAATAGTGTTGTCCATGAAATCCTCCAACACACGAGTAATGGTGCAAGCTTACAGGCTTTTAGCACATGAGATGCTTAAGAAAAACAAAATCTACCCCTTGCATTTAGGCGTAACAGAAGCCGGTGCTGCCGAAGATGGCCGCATTAAATCGGCTGTCGGTATCGGATCCCTGCTACTCGACGGCCTGGGCGATACTATTCGGGTTTCCCTTACCGAAGACCCGGAATACGAAATCCCCGTTGCAAAAAAACTAAATGCCTTAAGCCTGAAAGTAAATGCCCATAAACCTCAATCTGCTGAAAACCTACCCTATACTCCTTTTGAATTTAAACGCCGAAACAGCAGAAATAACCAAATTGCTGGATTGAAAAAACGACCCGTCATCATAGGTAATGACAATACATTTGAATATTATTTAAATAACGGAAAAGTATTTACGGCAGAAGGAATAGACACAAACATTACTGTTTCTTCTGTTTCTTCAGTCGAAGACATCAAAAAGATATCTTTTATCAGTAATAATGATCATATCATTTTGTTAGAGGGTACTTCTTTAGGTAAGGCTCGTCAGATTATCAAAAGTTTAAACAAAGTCAGCCTTTATGCTCCGCTGATTCTAAGATTGACAGATAACAACCCTGATGATGATTCCTTTATGGTGGAAATGGCCGCCAAAGCAGGAGTCTTTCTTATTGATGGGCTTGCTGATGGGATCATGCTTGAAAACAATGCACTACCTTCTGACAGGCTCGTTGAGATAGCTCAAAATATCCTTCAGGCCTCCCGCGCCAGAATGTATAAAACCGAATTTATCTCCTGCCCCGGCTGTGGAAGAACACTTTTTGATTTACAAACAACATCGTCAAAAATTCGCGCTGCACTCTCACACCTTAAAGGATTAAAAATAGGCATTATGGGTTGTATTGTCAATGGCCCCGGCGAAATGGCCGATGCCGACTATGGGTATGTGGGTGCCGCTGCCGGAAAAATTACGCTCTATAAAAATAAGAAAATCGTCAAGAAAAACATTCCTGAAAAACAGGCGCTTCATGAACTTATCCGGCTAATCAAAGCAAATGGAGATTGGACTCATGACGAAAAAATATCGTCATAAATAAAAGCCCCCGCTTACACGGGGGCCTTCGCAGCAAAAACATTCAGGAAACAACTTAAATTAATAAGTAGTACTCTTGCCTTTGAAGACAAGCCTACTAATAATAGGGTTGCATCAGTTGAAAAATTCTTTTTCCTTAATACACGATTACTTTCTGACGTTTATTTATTTGCTGCTCAGGAATTTGAACGTTTAGCAAGTAAACGCCTCTGCTATAATGAGATACGTCGATCGGTATTGTTTTGGTTTCGGCTGAAAAACGAACATCTTTTTTCACCAGAGTTTGTCCGGTGATTGTTTGCAACCGAATCTCGACTCTTCCCGGAGAAACCATAGCGATCTTCTGATAGATTTTTCCCTCTGTGGGATTGGGGTATACATCATCAATACGGCTGATGTTATCCTGTTGATCTATGACTATACCCGTTACATCATCCTCCGTCACTTTTAAGAAAACACTATCTATTTGCGTATTATTTTGTGTGATATGCACCGTAACCGGACTGCTGTATTTCCCGGGGTAGTCAGCAATCAAATCATAGGTACCATAAGGTAATCCATCCAGGACAAAGCTTCCATTCGATATTGTAGTCGTATATTGCAATATCTGTCCTGAATTTTTATTGCGCAGATAAACTTCTTTATCCTGCATTAAGGGCTGTTGACCAGGAGGAAAGCTCAAAGTAGCAGAGGCTGTATCATAATACATCAGGCCATTAATTTGCCCCGGACCACTGGCAGGATATAAAGACATCAGGTCAACATCAGCATTAAAAACATGTTGATGGAGTTGAATGCTTTGGGCACGGTCCCATAATATTTCCTTCTGATAATAGGTGGGGGCTGTAGTAATGGTATTGCCTGTTCCCGGAAAGATCTTGACTTTATAATTGCCTTCGGCTATATCAATAAAATAAAAATATCCCAGTGTATCAAATGATGATGTATCGACAGGCTGCAAATAGCTGTTGATTTCGCGAAACAGGATAACATCAAAACTGTCAATAGGCATGGAGTTATTAAATACCTGACCGCCCAGAAAGTAAAAGTCAGGATTCCCTACTGTCACACATGTCTGGTTTGAAGAGATACAACTATCTTGTGTCATAATGGTTAGGGAGACTGTATAAACGCCTTTAGCCGGGAAAGTATGTGTGGGATTTTGCTGAAGCGATTGATTTCCATCACCAAAATCCCAATAGTAATGCGTTATTGGCGACCCATAGGATGATGACAGGTCAAAAAATTGACATTGTAACTTATTATTTGTCGTATCAGTGATATAGCCAAAGCTGGCATAGCATGTGCTAAGGATATCCTGCTCAATCACAATGCGGTGTGTGTAGGTAGAGGTACATCCAGAGCTGGTTGTTATCGTTAGGGTAACAATATACACTCCCTGTTGCTGAAATTGATGATCGGGGTTTTCCTGTGTAGACGTTACTCCGTCGCCAAAATCCCATTCATAACTAACAATATCATCTGCCGGATTAGAATTATTAAAGAAAAAATAATAGTTCATCAAACCAGTTGCTGTATCTTTTTGATAATAAAAATTGGCCTGGCAGTCTACAGAATCAATGCTTACTTTTACCGTATCCTGATATGACGACTGGCAGCCATTGGAAGTAGTCACCTGAAGATTTACAAGGTAATTTCCTTCAGTAGAATATAAATGATCCGGATTTTGAAGCGAAGAGGTGTTATTATCTCCAAAGTCCCATTGATAGGATATAATAGAAGAAGACGCTGTTGTGTTGTCAAAGAAAGAATAACGCATATTATTCAACGAGTCTTTAACAAAATAGTAATTTGCTTCACACTGGTCAGACATAAGCCGATTGAGTTGAATATTTAATTGTATCTGACTATGCCCGTCAAAACTCATTATTTCCTCGTAATACCTGTTGTTGCTGTCCCAGGTATAAATAAGTATTATCCCATCCTGATCAGGAGTTATCAGTGAATCACAATAGTACCCATTAGAATCCGTAACAACATCGTCGTGGTGAATGGTGGTATCCCCATCGACCAGAATTTGCAAACGGTGACCCTCGATCGGGTTATAATCGGCATCATGTACATATCCCTGCACAACAAGAACTGTATTGTTTGCCGATACTGAAAAAGTAATCAGTAATAAAAATATCAAGAATAAAAGTTTACGTTCCATTTTCATCTGTCTAAATTTAATGTTCAATGTTCAATGTTCAATGTTCAATGTTCAATGTTCAATGTTCAATGTTCAATGTTCAATGTTC
>JBNJHE010000044.1:0-6818 GCA_051748205.1 Bacteroidota bacterium
CGGGCACCTGTATGTCGATTTTGTTTTTTCCGTAAGGGATAGGGTACAGACCGATATTGTTGTAAATTTCCTCAACCTCGATCTTTTGTGCAGGATGTGTTGCATCGGTAATAAAGAAGTCGATATCGCGGTGCAACTTCCCGTTGGGCATTTTTTTGCGGGAAGTCATAAGCCAATAATCGGCCATTCCGGTTAATCCCTGCCAGTGTTTGACGCCTTTGATGTGATATCTCGACCCGACTTGCTCATTGGAGGTTTGCATGTTTAGCGCATCGCTACCATATCCGGGCTCAGTTATCATCAGCCCACCCATGTTTTGATGCTTTAGAAAACGTAAGAAAATATCCGGCTTAATAGCCTCTTTTGCATATTTGTTGACTGGACCTAGAAACAACCCGATGTTAATGCCAAACATTAGCGATAGCGGCAGCGACTCGTATGAGGCTGCATCCAGTATGCCCAGGGCTTCTTTTGTTTTGTTTCCTCGCCCGCCATATTGCCTGGGGATGGCTACAGAAAATGGATTGGTGGCCATAATATCGCGCAGTACTGTGGCTGGAAACCCCCGATGGCGGATGAATTTCCTTATGTCATCCCGCTCGTAGAAAACACTTTTTAATACACGATTGAAATTGTTGATGAATTCAGGGAAGGGAGAAAGTGCTGCTGTTCCGTATGTTGTCATTGGTGTATTCGCTTTTGTTCTATAGTAATCCCATGCCTGTTAATCGATAACTTAATAAACAAGCATAGCTTTTGCTCTGACATGGATAACAATTCAACCATCCGGATGTTTAAACCAGAACCCTCCGATTTCGTTTGTATTGATGTGCATGTTGGTGGAATCAAGGCTGCGGTCTTTAGCTCATTCTCCCTGATCATTATATTTATAGGATAATTTCTTTTGATAATGAACTTTACACAAGCAAATATCATTAGTTTTGTTCGATCATATAGTTTGAAACCACAGATCATTATTAATAAGCTTGTCTGATTCATATATTCATACGATACCGGCGGATATTTCAGCTCAGCGCTTGAGCGATTATGGGGGGCATGTGTTTCCGGACTTGCTAACGCGCTCCGGGTTTAAGAAGGCTATTAAGCGTGGCGAGGTTTATGTCGATGGTCATCAGGCTACGACAGCCACTATGGTGAAGGCAGGCATGGAGGTAAGTTGGATACCCAAACCCCGGTCAGTAGGGAAGGTTTATCATACAGCCCTGGAAGTACTTTTCGAGGATGAGTATCTGGCCATAATTAAAAAACCAGCAGGTATTGTCGTTAGTGGAAACAGGTTTAAGACTATAGAGCATGCCCTTCCGGGACATTTAAAACCTTCATACAGGCCGGATGCACTGCCAGCCCCTATGCCGGTACATCGGTTGGATGCTATGACCAGTGGTCTTTTGCTGATTGCCAAAACCCGAAATATGCAGGTTGTTTTGGGGCAATTATTTCAAACGCATCAAATTGATAAAAGCTATCAGGTTGTCGTTATCGGTGAAACTCCTGAGCATTGGACTTCAGAATTGCCCCTGGAAGGGAAAGCTGCTAAAACCTTTTTTAGAAAAATTAAAGCGGTTCCATCATTGGTGAGTGGCTGCCTGACATTACTGGAAGCTCAACCCCTGACGGGGCGAAAACATCAGATAAGAAAGCATTTATGGTTGAGTGGATGGAGCATTTTGGGCGATAAAAAATATGCCCATCCGGGGTTTGTACTTAAACACAAAGGAATGTTTTTGTGCGCTACTGAATTGAGGTTTTATCATCCGGTAACCAATGAAAAAATTGCTTTGAGTATTTCGCCACCGCAAAAATTTGAACGCTTTTTAGCGGGTGAAAAGAAACGTTTTCTGAAATATGCTGATAAAAAAAAGCCTGAAAACACGTTTTCAGGCTCTTCATCGAAAGATAGTGATTAGTCGAGTTTTTCAGCTTCATATTCTGAGCCGTCTTCATCTTCAAACCAGAACTCATCATTCGTAAGCTTGCTGATTTCCCATTCATTTGCTTCACCGTCCATAGTAACTTCTACCGCTTCCTTGTTGTCGATCCATTCCCACTCACCTTTTTCGGTGCCACTATAGCCATAGTAGGAGAAGGTCATTTCAAAATTATTGTCTTTGTCAAATTCTAAGACCAACTCCTCATTGTTGAAGCTTTCAGTTTGACCGTTGATGGTCATTTTAACAATTTCCCATTCTCCGGTTAAACGGGCTGTTTTTGTTCTCAGGCTAAAGGCCGGGCCTTCTTCATACTTGGAACAGCTTGAGAAGTTTAGTGCTGTAACGACTGCTGCAGCCAGTAACAGACTTTTGCTTTTTGTAAAATTCATAATTCTAAGTTTAAGTGATTAAAATAATTTTAATTATGGTTTTTCTTTTTTCCAAAAGGCGTTGTTTTTCAGGCTTACCGCTTTCTTGTGGCGCTCGTCTTCGGCCGTAATTAGTCCGGGAAAACGAACCCCTGGCAAGACCTGTACATCATAAATCTCTTCCACGGTATTGTGATATATTATTTCGCCAACTTTTTGGCGGTTGTGTAAATCAATAATTAAAATACCGGCATGGTTTGCCATTTTAGCAACAGGTAATTTATTAAAGGTTTTACTGCTTTGGCGCACCTTCGACAAACCAACAAACAAATAGTGGTCGTAATGGGCCAGTCCGCGAATAAAAGCATCTGTTTGTATAATGGTGTCATAGCCTTTTTCCTGGGGGTTATACCGGATGATTTCCCCGCTGGCAGACAGCAAAAGATATAAGTCATCGCCAATCAACCGGGGCGAGTGGGGCATCGGCAAATTCTCTAAAATAATCTCTCCATCCGGAACTGACATCAGAACTCCTCCGTTGGTAATATGCTCTCTCCAGCCTTCTGCTGTGTCTGTCATTCCCAGGGCTGTCGCATACACAGGTGCTTTATCCCTGGTGGCCATTCCGTTTAGATGGCAACGGTCCTGTGGTAATAACTTGCTGATAAAAGGTGGCTTCCATCGCGTCCTGAAGCTGTAGTTGATATCAAAAGTTGAAATGCAGCTGAATTTTGTGTTGACAGCCCATAAACCCCCTTTGCCAAAGTGCAGGTCGTGCAAATCCGTTTCTCCACTATAGTATGTTGCACGCGGAAGATATAAGGTATCAAAATTATCATCACTATATGGAAAATTCTGGGCCAGCAATTGCGAATTGGAAAAAATCTGTATGTTGTCCAAAGTGGCCACAGCCAGTTTGTTGTCCGATAAGGCAATCCCCATCGGCTTTTTGAAGCTTACCGGAGTCTGACGGATACCATCCCCTTTTTGTGAAGGCCCCAGGAAAATGACTTTCCCTGCCTGATATGTTGATATGGCAATAACCAGATCTAACTGATCCAGCAGCGCTGGAATGCCTGGTGAATAACTGAATTCGTATTTCGAAGGCTCTTGATTTATAGAGAATTTGGCAGTCGACATTTGTTTATGCAATCGTTTAAAGGGATAAAAATAGTTGTTTTTTTTGTGTTAACAAGTATTTATGCTGATTATTTAAACATTATTTGATTCCAAACTCCAGTTTCATGGTGATGGTCGCTGTTTTCATCTTTGAAGAAGTGTTAAACGCTCCGCCCCAGGTGTAATCTTCGTTGGAGTTTTGACCTATGATTTGAAAGATGCCCATGTTGGCGTTTTTTAGCTCGCCAATAGAAGCACCGGCATTCTCCGCAATTTTTTCTGCTCGCAATCGTGCATCCTCGGTAGCAGCAGCAATCATTTTAATCTTTAATTCTGATAACTGCGTGTAATAATACTGCGGATTATTGGAATAAAATTCCACTCCCATGTCGATAAGCTCTGTGATTTCACGCGATACACCTTCGATTTTTTCTATTTCACTGGATTCAATTTCTACCGATTGCCCCAGCCGGTATCCGGCAAACTTCCTTATCCGGTTGTCATTATCATCGTAATAATAATCATACTCTTTGTTGATGTCTACACTGCTAAATAAAATTTGTTCTTCACTTACACCTTTGCTTACCAAATATTCCTTAATGGTGCTCATGTCCTCTTTTAGGGCCTCATATGCGTCTTTTAATTGTTCAGCACGTTGTGAAAAAGAGCCACTCCAGACAATAAGGTCTGACTTGAAATCCTGTTTCCCTAAACCGGTAACCTCTATGGTGTCGTTTCCCTTATGTCGGTTTTTATACGTGTTTGTCAATAAAAAAATTGAAAGGATGATTGTGATCCCAATGATAATAACGTTTAAGTGGTTTCTCATTGCTTTGAATTTTAAATATAGGTTTGTTTTTTCTGATTTCAAATATACTTAATATTTTTCGCATCTAAAAATACAATAATTATGCCTATATAAATTAATTCAATTAAAATTATCAGCCTGTTTGTTAAATTTTTTTGATGGCTCGCTTCCTTTGTAAGTTATTTTTTGCCACGAAGCAGCAGCAAGTTCATTTCAGATTAGCACAAAGAAATTCCTGAAGTTTCTTTTTTGCTATAAGGTAAAAATGCCTGATAAGTACTTTGCGATGAAATCAGCACAAGGCATTTGTCAGGCATTTGTCATATTTTTATTTTTTATGAAATTTCAGCTCCCACAATTGATAATCGGCTGCATTTTGATTGTGATATAATTTTATAACATTTCCTTCCATATTTGTTCTGTCGCTTCTGAGGTGGATATATTTGCCAGTGCCTTTATGCCGTATCTTGTAGGCTCTGGGGCGTCCGCCATATTCCAGGGTAAACAGTTGGTTGTCCGAACGGGTTTGGTTATATACAAACAGTTGTTCTCCTACGCTTCGGGCTGTCAGCACCCGGCTTCTTTCATGTCCGGGCCTGATTAGGAATTCCGGAGTACCTTCGAGACGGGCAAATTTGAACACGCGATCACCTTCCTGTTTTCCCATTTTGTATGAACGTAATTTTGTTCCTTTTACATCGGGGAAAGTGCCCTGGAACCCCCAGTATTTATCTGCTGCAAAAGACTTCACAGCATAAAAGCCGGTTTCCGGGAAAGCAATATCTTTCGGATTAAATTTTTCCAGTTTCCATTTTTGGTTGTCCGCTCCGGTAAAGTCGTTCAGGGCCACAAGCATTCCATTTTCTGTTTCTCCTTCTATAGGGGCTTCGAGGTACTGTTCGTTTTTCCTGTTTTGGATATAATAATAACCTTTCTCATTATCTACCGGTTCCAGTTTAAATTCCCTGTACGGCGTTATTTCCTTGTTAGGTCTTAAATTGATATAGTCTTCCGTTTTTTTGGCAAGATTCAGATACGTTGGATAATGTTGTGGTTGGATACGCACATATTCGGGGTTCTCTTGATTGACAATCAACTTAAAAATCCTGTCAAAGCCCTGTCGGTTTTTATACTCTTTATCTTTGTGGTTTAGTTTTAACTTTGCCCATTTTTTAGCATCCATATGATATCCTTCAAAATCCCAGTATAAGCCGTTGGCCTTACTTTTAACCATGTAAACATCATTTTTGAGAGACACAACATTGGCCATTTTTTTGGGCAGGGGATTTTCTTCCAACATTTTGTTAAATGCAGCCTTTAATTCTTTCTGACGAGTTGGTGAAGCAAATTCCCAAATCGGGCGTAAGCTTCCAGCCTCAAAATCACAAAGTACCGGGGCATCAGCTATTCCGTCAGCCCATTTTTCATAGGTAACAGGATCTTTGATGTTATTGGCGTATTCGGAATTGCCTCCTACCACAGTTAACTTGGATTTGGTTTTTGATTTTGAAAGGGTTTGTTGATGCTTTTGATCTATTGATGCATTAGCAGATACTGCTTTATATTGCGCTTCAACAGCCATGCCAATATCGCTGGTGTTGGTTTCTGAGGTAATTACTGTTTCTGTTTTATAATCTGCCCTTCCGCCTAAATAAGCCGTGGCAATATAGTGTGTGCCATAAGTCTCAAAGAGGGTTTCCGGGTTCATATTTTCCAGATCTTTCGCAAAACGGGACTCCAGCATTGGCTTCAGGGGCTCAATATAATCACCTCTGATGTCCATAGAAATGCGCCATTTGGTATTGGCATCCATGTAGGTGTAGTAAAACTTCTTTTCCATGCCTGAACTCGATTTGCTGAAACTCGATTCTACGGAACCACTAAACACAAAGGCATCAACAGAAAGGCCCGCCTTAGCCGATAAACTTTTGGCATATTCCCGCTTGCTCTCACCCGAAACCGTTTTAACGATATGCTCGGAGATGTTTTCTAGTATAACGTTTTCAGGAATTAAGTATGTTTGACTTGTGATTACCTGAGGCTCTTTGTTTTCGTATTCGAATAAACAATACCTCTTTTTGCTTTTTTGATTTGCATACTCACCGAATATGTCATAACCATATCCAATAATATCTGTACCCGGTGCGAGCTTCTGAGCCTGTAAAGCCGGGACGCCTATAAAACTGATTGTGAATACACTTAAAATAATGGAGGCTAGTTGTTTCATAAAAAAAATTTGGGTTTGAAATTGGATTTATTGCTATTTATTATAATTTGCACTAAAAGTAAGCATGAGGCCGGTCTGAAAAGCCTTCAAACTGCTGATTTTTATCGTTTTTACCCCGAAGCCCTAAAGGGATACCGCTAAAAATTCGCAGTTTGAAAAAGTGCCCTTTAGTTTAGGGGTATTAAGGCTTTTTAGACTGCACTCAAGTATTAAAACGGATAGAAATTCAGAAAATACCAGATAATACCTATTCAGATGATATTGATTTCATTCCGCCTATGCTCTTACTCTATCGGGAACTTAGCTTTTAAAAGAACGAATTACGGCAAATCTACAATATTTTT
>JBNJHE010000044.1:6918-19609 GCA_051748205.1 Bacteroidota bacterium
ACCTATTCAGATGATATTGATTTCATTCCGCCTATGCTCTTACTCTATCGGGAACTTAGCTTTTAAAAGAACGAATTACGGCAAATCTACAATATTTTTTTATTCCAGTGCCTGTTTATGAATTTGGAATTTTGATTTAGGATATATGGGGTCAAAGCCTATTATATCTTATCAGGACTTTTTACATTTGTATGGTGGGACTTAAGGCCTATAATTTATGGCTTCGTAAAATCAAAAAAATGTACTTTTGAAAAATGATTCAGCGATCAAGGCCATAGAAATTCAGTCAAAATTTTTCTGATTATGTTATGTTAACGATGTAATTTTGTAGAAAACTTAGTCTGTATTATTCATTTTAAAAAAATGATCCAAACCATGATGTGATGATGCGAGAGGGCGAATAAAGGGACTTAAGAGAACGAAGAGACTTCAGAGAGCGAAGAGACTTCAGAGAACGAAGGGGCTTAAGAGAACGAAGAGACTTCAGAGAACGAAGGGACTTAAGAGAACGAAGAGACTTTAGAGAACGAAGGGACTTCAGAGAATGAAGAGAAAAAGAGTTTACATTTGAATTTTAGTGTTTGTGATAAATTTAATGTTTTTAGGCCGGGCTCACGGTTAAAATTGCAAAAATAGCTTATATGGACCAGTATGTTGTGTTTGGAGTATTGATACTAGCCCTTTTTCTCTTTGCCTGGGGGCGGATTCGCCATGACCTTGTGGCGCTGATATCCCTTATTGTGTTGTTGATTTTTGGTATTGTTGACCCCGGGGAAGCTTTCCATGGCTTTGGTCACCCGGCAGTGATTACGGTAGCATCTGTACTGGTAATCGGTAAGGCCCTGGAATTCTCAGGCGTTATTGATGTACTTGGAAAATGGGTGATGAAACTCGGCAAAAATCTTTTGATACAAATTCTGGCTCTCTCCGGCCTTGTCGCTGTAGCTTCTGCTTTTATGAATAATGTAGGTGCTTTGGCCATCATTATGCCTGTAGCCATACACCTGGCAAGGAAAAGCGGCCATCCGGTATCGTTGATTTTGATGCCCATTGCCTTTGCCTCTTTGCTTGGCGGGATGACAACCCTAATCGGCACACCTCCCAACATCATCATTGCCACATTCAGGGCTGATGAAACAGGCGAGGCTTTCGGCATGTTCGACTTTGCACCGGTAGGTCTTGTAATAGCCGTGGTCGGAATAGCTTTTATTACCCTGATTGGATGGCGATTGCTGCCAAAGCGAAAGACACAAAAATCGGAAGAAGCGCTTTTTGAAATTGATGACTATATTGCTGAAGTGACTGTCAGTAATGACTCAAAAATCAAAGGCAAAAGCATAGCAGAAATCAATGATATTTCAGATGCTGATGTGCAAATACTTGGACTGGTTCGCAATAATAAGCGTATTCATGCTCCACAGGCAGAGGAACTTATTCAGGATAAAGATGTTATTATCGTAGAGACTGATGCCGATGAGCTGAAAACCTTTATCAAAGACACCGGCGTAAAGCTCGTGGGTGACAAAAAATTTAGAAAAGATGCCAAAGGCTCGGATAAAATTGCCATTACAGAAGCTGTAGTTATGGCTGATTCTCCGCTGAAGGGAGAGACTGCCGCTGCCTTGCGTATGCGTAGTCGCTACGGAATTAATCTGCTTGCTGTGGCCCGGCGGGAACAAAAAATCCGGCACAGGCTGGATCATGTGAAGTTTAAAACCGGCGATGTTCTGCTACTGCAGGGAAGGGAACATATCCTGAATGATACCATTACTGCCATTGGCTGTATGCCGCTTGCCCGGCGTAGCTTGAGACTTGGATACAAAACAAAAATACCCCTTGCGCTTGGGATTTTTGCTGCTGCCATCGTGTTGATTGTTGCCGGAATTATGCCTGTACAAGTGGCTTTTGTTATGGCTGCTGTTGCAATGATCCTGACAAAAGTCCTGCCCATAAAAGAGCTTTATGCCAGCATTGACTGGCCTGTAATTGTCTTACTCGCTGCGATGATCCCTGTCGGAACAGCGCTTGAAACCACAGGCGGTGCCGATATGATATCCTCCCGCATCGCCGGCCTGAATGATGTCATGCCTCCATGGGCCTTATTGACCATCGTAATGGTGGTTACCATGTTTTTGTCTGATATTATCAACAATGCTGCTACTGTGGTTCTGATGGCACCCATTGCCATTGGCATTGCCAACGGACTGGGCTATTCTATTGATCCTTTTTTGATGGCTGTGGCCATTGGTGGTTCATGTGCCTTTTTAACACCTATTGGACATCAGTCCAATACCATTGTGATGGGACCCGGTGGATATAAATTCACTGATTACTGGCGTATGGGCCTTCCCCTGGAACTGATTATTATTGCTGTGGCAATTCCCATGATACTGCTGGTATGGCCCTTATAAACAGGCAGAATATTTCAGATCATCAGTAGATAAAAGAACATAACTGTAATCAGCAGAAAAATGACTGTCAGGCCGGAACCTGCCCGCAGAAAATCCCTGTTTCTGTATCCACCTGCTGTCATCAGCAAAGCATTGACCTGCTGGGTGGGCAGAATGAATGCATTGGACACACAAACTGCAGACATCAGGACAAGAGGCCGTGGATCCAGTCCACTGATTTCAGCCATACCTATCACCATGGGAGCCAGTACCACAATGGCACCAAAATTAGAGATCAGCAAGGAAAAAACTGTGGAAGTGATACCAATGGTGAATAGCAATACCAGCGTAGAGCTGCCGGAGACCATTTCCATGATTTCCTGAGCGAGAAACATGGCAGCTCCGCTTTTCTGCATAGCCATGCCCAGCGGAATCAATCCGGCAAGCAGAAATACAATTTTCCACTCAATGGCCTGATAAGCATGTTGCATGCTCAGAACGCGTCCGAGTATCATGGCTACAGCACCGGAAAAGAAGGCCATGGAGATGGGAAATCCCGCGATGGCAAGACCAATGGCAAGCAAAAAACTCATTACGGCAAACAGGGATTTGGATGTATTTTTGTCCCCGGACTTAATGGGTGTGGCTACTACGAAATCAATGCTTCTGTCCATCTCAATGATTTTCTCCCATAAACCATACACAATGATGGTATCCCCGACAGATATTTTGTGGTCAGAAAAATCTCCGCGCATTTCTTCGCCCTTACTGAAAAGTCTTAAAGGCTCGACAGCAAAACGCCGCCGCATCGAAAATTCACGTATGCTTTGCCCGATTGCTTCGGATCGGGGAGGAACAATCACTTCAGCAAATCCCGATTCGTCGGGGTCCCGCAAACGGGAAAACCTTTTGAGTGGTGGTTCGGCGATGAGTTTGAATTCTTTTGCAAGCTTTCTGATATTTTCTTCACTGCCGAGAAGTGCAATTTCCTGTCCGGCTTTAAACCTGGTTTCCCGCCATGGTGCATAAATGACATCACGTTCACCGGAAATGCCGATGATATTTACATTGAATCGTTTCCATATCCCGGATTGTTCTGTTGTCTGATTGATCAGTGGGCTGTCTTCTGAGATGGAATAGTGCCAGACATTGCCTGGTAATTGCAGCTTTTCAATCAGCTTTTCCTGTGCTGTAGGGGTTTGGGTGCTAAGGCTTCGCTTTGGCAATACATATTTTCCGAAAAAGTAAAAGAAGCCGATGCCTGTTGCAAGCAATATCAAACCAATGGGTGTGACACTGAATAATCCATATGGCCGGAGATCTGCATTTTGCAGCAAATCGTTGACCAGAATCAGATGACCTGATCCTACCATACTGAGTGTCCCACCCAGAATTATGGCAAAACCCAGAGGCAGAAGTAATGCAGAAGCAGGTATTTTTGTCCGCCGTGACACATTGAGCATTCCCGGTAAAAAGAGAGCTGCCGTACCAATGTTTTGTACAAATCCGGAAATCACTCCGAGTATCGTGGACATGATGGCTGTCAATGGTCTTCTGCCCGAGCCGGCCAGTTTGATCATCGCAATGGAGAATCTGTCCATTAGTCCGGTTCTGGCAATCCCACGCCCCATGATCATAACCGCTATTATTGAAATTACCGCGTTGCCGCTAAAACCGGAAAACATCTCCTCAGGTGTGAGAATACCGCTCCAGCCCAGGGCCAGCATACCGCTGATTGCCACAAGATCAATGCGGACAATGTCAATAACAAACATTACTACAGTCAACGATAATATCAGAAGTACGATTATTATGCCTGTATCCATGATCTGGTTTCTTCAGCCGCTTATACAGCAAAGCTTATGTTCTACACTAACTTATTTTGTGTTATGATTGTTCATTAACACTTGTGCAGATTCCCTGCAGTAGCCTATAGTGTAGAACCTTGAACCTTGACATCATTGGAACATTGAACATTGAACACTGAACCTTGAACCTTGAACCTTAAGTCCAATCCCCCAATCCCTTTCTTTCGTGCTGCGTTTTACTTTTGCTAAACAGAGAATTCTGCAAATTTTTCTTTAGGATATTCGTCATTTTCCAGTTTGTGTTTGATGGTAGAGAATGCCTCAATCGTGAGTTTTATGTCTTCATCTGTATGGTCGGCAGTGGGGATAAGTCGTAGCATAATCACTCCTTTCGGGACAACCGGATAAACCACAATGGAGGTAAAGATATCGAAATTCTCACGCAGGTCGAAGGTGATATGTGTTGCTTCGGACAGGGTTCCTTTCAGGAAGACCGGTGTAACGCAGGACTCCGTTACGCCCAGGTCGAAGCCATTTTCGCGCAGGCCACTTTGGAGTTTGTTGGTATTGTGCCAGAGTTTTTGTTTGTGTTCTGGTTCATTACGGATCATATCCAGGCGTTTCAGGGCTCCAAGCACCATTGGCATAGGAAGTGATTTGGCGAAGATTTGTGAGCGCATATTGTACATCAGGTATGTGATGACCTTCTCATTGTTGGAGGCCACAAACGCGCCGATGCCAGCCATAGCTTTAGCAAAGGTCCCGAAATAAAGGTCTACTTCGTCCTGGACACCATAATGCTCTCCTGTTCCTGCACCGGTTTCACCCATAGTGCCAAAGCCGTGAGCGTCGTCTACCAGCAAGCGGAAATTATAATCTTTCTTTAAAGGAACGATTTTGTCCAGGTGTCCCAGGTCGCCTGCCATGCCGAAAACGCCTTCTGTAATCACCAATATCCCGCCTCCGGTTTCTTTGGTGATCTTTGTTGCACGCTGTAACTGTTTCTCCAGCTTTTCCATATCGTTGTGCGGATAAACAAAGCGTTTGCCCATGTGGAGGCGCATGCCGTCCAGAATACAAGCGTGTGATTCTGAGTCGTAGACAATAACATCATTCCGGTTGACCAGGGAATCAATAATAGAAACAATGCCCTGATAGCCATAATTCAACAGATATGCTGCTTTTTTGTGTACAAAGGTTGCCAGCTCTTGCTCCAGTTGTTCGTGGTATTTTGTTTGACCGGACATGGCACGGGCTCCCATCGGATAGGCCATACCCCAATCTTTGGCTGCCTCAGCATCGGCTTTCCTGACATCTGGATGGTTCCCCAAACCCAAATAGTTATTTACGCTCCAGACAATCTTCTCCTTGCCTTTAAACTTCATACGATTTCCAATCTCACCTTCCAGCTTTGGAAATATATAATACCCATGGGCCTGATCTGAATAATTCCCCAGCGGCCCCAAATCGTTATTTATTTTATCAAAAATATCCATGTAATTGTTTTTAATTTGCCTAAGCTTTGTTAATATTGCGCAAAGTTAGTAATTAATCGCATTTGTCAAAAAAAAGGATTTTAGTATAACCATAAATATATGAACAGCTAATGTTTAAAACTACTACAAGTATCCGAACCCGCTATGCTGATGTTGATCAGATGGGTTTTGTTTATTATGGCAATTATGCCACCTATTACGAGGTAGGCCGTACTGATGCCATGCGTGTTCTGAAAACCAGCTATAAAGAAATGGAAGAAAGGGGAGTGTGGATGCCGGTACACTCCATGAACTGTCGCTATTATAAACCTGCCCGCTATGATGATTTACTTGCCTTAACCACCATTGTACGCGAAATGCCGAAGGCACGAATGCTTTTCGAGTATGAAGTGCGAAATCAGCAGGGCGAGCTGCTGAATACCGGAGACACAACCCTGGCTTTTTTGAGCAAGGAGACACATCGCCCACAGCGTATTCCCGAATGGTTTGCCAAACTATTGCAGCCGTATTTTTAACAGTGATATGCTGCTGACGGCAATGATAACAAGCTCATAACTTATGGCGAAATATGCAGTTGTTGATGTTGAAACCACCGGCTTAAAGCCTGTAAAAGAGAGTATCACAGAGCTGGCTGTGATTCTGATGGATGAGCAGACCATCGAAAAAGAATGGCATACGCTGATCAATCCCACACGTCTGATTCCGGCACAAATAACACGGCTTACAGGCATTAGCAACCAAATGGTGGCTGATGCTCCAAAATTTTATGAGATCGCCAGGGAGCTGGTGTTGATGACCGAAGGCCGCATTTTAGTAGCGCATAATGCCCCTTTTGATTATAGCTTTATACGGGAAGAGTTCCGGCGTCTGGGCTATGATTACCGCCGAAAAAAGAAATGTACTGTGCAGCTTAGTCGACGCCTGCTGCCAGGGTTGCCCTCCTATAGCCTGGGGGCGATCTGCCGGAATCTTGGCATTGTCAACCATGCAAGACATCGGGCTTTAGGCGATGCTAAAGCTACAGCCGATCTCTTTAGGATGCTTTTGCAACAATCCAGTCAGGAAATAGAAGCACCGCAATATTTGCCTCCGGCAATGAGCTATGAAGACTTTCAGAAGCTGCCCGAAAAAACGGGCGTTTATTATTTTGTCAATACGAAAAATAGCATTATTTATATCGGTAAAAGTTTGAATATCAAAGAACGCGTGAAATCGCATTTCGCCAGTATGGATGAGCGCGAACAGAAAATGAAAATGCAAACAGCTTTTGTTGATTATCAAATTACTGGGAGCGAATTGGTTGCGCTTTTGATTGAATCTGCTGAAATTAAAAAATATAAGCCGCTTTTTAACCGTCGCCAGCGACGTATGTCATACCATTATGGGCTTTTTCATCAAACAGATCAAGAGGGGTATATCCAATTGAAAATTGCCAGAATAAATACACAAGATGACCCCTTGATTACTTTTTCTTCTGCAGCCCAGGCTAAAGATTTTTTAAATGATAAGGTAACTAAATATCAGCTTTGCCAAAAGTATAGTGGCTTGTATAAGTCTGATTCATCCTGTTTTCACTACCAGGTGGGGCAGTGTTTTGGCGCTTGTGTTGGGGAAGAGAGCCCGGATGATTACAATGTTCGTGTTCGTGCGTTTTTGGAAGAGTTTTCCCTGGGGCATAAAAACCTGTTGATAATCGACCCGGGTCGAAGCTGTGATGAACGAAGTCTTATTTTAATCTGGAATGACGCATACAGAGGCTTTGGGTTTGTGGATAAAAATGAAGTGGTCGATCGGTATAATGTGTTTGATTTTATCCAGCCTTTTGAGGATAATAGAGATGTGCGTCAAATCATAAAGACTTATCTGAAGCAGGAAAAACCGCTGAAGCTTATAAAACTATAGTGAGTGCAGTCTAAAAAGTCTTAAGACCCCTAAATCCTTTGAAGGGAACTTTTTCCAAACTGTTGATTTTTAGCGCTCTACCTATAGGGCGTAGGGGTAAAAACGATAAAAATCAGCAGTTTGAAGGCTTTTTAGACTGGCCTCTATAGTCAGAAAGGAAAACAGATGAGTGGGATAATATATGCCGCTAAATCCTGTGCTTTTTGAATCGCCCATAAGCTCAATAATGAATCTAAATATGTATTTTTGCCACAATTATAGCGAGAAATTATTGACGGTGAATTGTCCACTGGATTATGAAAAATACGGAGCGCAAACTGATAAAAGCAATATGGATTATTTTAGGGACCTTATCCCTGTTTTTGGGTGTCCTCGGCATATTTATTCCGGGCTTGCCAACGACTCCGTTTTTATTGCTCACAGCAGCTTTGTATGTCAAAAGTTCTGAAAGACTTTATCATCGTTTGGTCAACAATCGTTTTCTGGGTGCATATATACTGAATTATCGTCGCCGTGGCGGGATGACCTTGATTCAGAAGCTTTCTTCGCTTGGGGTTATGTGGTTTATGGTAAGTCTTTCGTGCATTTATATGATTGAGTCGACGACCATTATATACCTTGTATTAGGTGTAGCATTGATTGGGACCATTGTTATGGCATTTGTTGTCAAGACAGTAGACAAATAAATGCTGTTTTTTTATAGCCATTCAAAGAGCTGGAGCTGGTTCAACAGAAATCTTCTTATTTTTGCCGTATGACACAAATGAACTGGAATAATTTGTTGCAAACAGGGCGTTATGGAATTGCCTCTGCCCGGGAAGAAAACCGTGATCAAAGGCGGCCGTTTCAGCGCGATTTCGATCGTATAGTATTTTCTTCCGCTTTTCGGCGTCTACAGGATAAAACTCAGGTGTTTCCCATTCCTAAAAGCGATTTTGTGCACAATCGCCTGACACACAGTCTGGAGGTTTCTTCGGTGGGGCGTTCTTTAGGTAGTGCCTGTGGCAATATTGTCCTGAAAAAGGAGGCCTTAAAGGATATTCATCCCGAATCTTTTGGTGATATTGTAGCCGCAGCCTGTCTGGCTCATGATGTTGGAAATCCGCCTTTTGGGCATTCAGGTGAAAAAGCCATCGGTGCTTATTTTTCGTCCGAAAGCGGCAAAGAACATCACAAACATCTGGATAATGAAAATCAATGGGCTGACTTGCTTTACTATGAGGGCAATGCAGCTGGTTTTCGGATACTGACCAACCACCATCCAAATGAAAGTACTAAAGGCTTATTGCTTACCTATGCTACTTTGGGGGCTTTTTCCAAATACCCGGGACAGGCAATGTTAAAAAGAACGAAAAATAATAAACGATGTTCGCTTAAAAAGTTTGGCTATTTTCAGTCTGAAAAAGAAATCTTTTCTGAAGTTGCTTCAAAGCTGAAACTTCTGGACAACACACAGCCCAATACCTGGAAGAGGCATCCGCTGGCTTTCTTAATGGAAGCTGCCGATAATATTTGCTATCGCATTATAGACCTGGAGGACGGCTATCGACTGGGTTATGTTTCATTGCAGGAAATCGAAGACTTATTGATATATTTCCTGAAACATCCTGTTGTGGATAAGAAAAGCCTGGATAAATATGCTGCTATTGAAGACCCTGGCGAAAAAGTTGGATATCTTAGAGCGAAAGCAATTAACCAGCTTGTCAAACAAACCGCTGAAGTGTTTTCCGATAAATACGAGCAAATAATGCATGCTGCGTTTGATGAAGAACTAACAGATCATATTTTGTCCCAAAAGCATTTTAACACAGCCGTGCTCAATCGCAATCTTGCACTTTATCAGTCACCAAAAGTGATTGAAATCGAGATTGCCGGTTACCGGATTTTGGGTGGATTGATGGAAACCTTTGGCGGTTTGCTTTTAGAACCCAATAATGCCTATCATAAAAAGTTATGGAAAATGGTTCCAGAGCAGTTTCATCCAAAACGGGATGATGATTACTACGCTTCGCTGATGAAGATTACCGATTTTGTTGCCCGTATGACCGATACTTATGCTATTAATCTGTACCGTAAAATCACGGGTATGTCCTTACCTGAAATTGCCTGATCACTATTTATATTTCGCGGACAATCGGAGTTAAGCTGGTGTCGGGCTGCAGAAAAAAACCGAAAGAAGCAATCATGCCTTTTCCGGTTTTTTATTGACAGAAGTTTGTTGATCAGGTGAATACAATTTGAGTATAGTCCGTATCCACCATGTCGTAGAGTTGCCCAACGGTAATAACATCCTTTACATGTTCGCTCAGGTCTTCCCGTTTAAGTTTAAACATATCAAAAGCCATCTGGCAGGCGTAAATTTCGCCACCACCGGCTGTAATCATGTCCAGAAATTCGTCAACAGGAGGCACATCCAGCTCATCCATTTGCTTTTTCATCATGGAAGAGACGCCGGCTTCCACGCCGGGTAACATTCCCACTAAGGTAGGAAAAGGAGCGCCTCCTGGCATCCGCATTGCCGGATTACCCACAGTGGCTGTTTTTAATTTATTTTGACGTTTTTCGATGATGGCGTCCATCCCAAAAAACGTAAAAAACAGCCTGGCTTCAATTCCTTCCATCACGGCCCCGTTGGCCATTACCAATGCTGCATAAACATCTTCTAAATTACCTTTAGAACAGATAATTAAGACTTTGTCCAGTTTTCGTTTGTTTTCTTTAGTCATCGTATAATCCTTTCTTTTATAATCAGTTTAAACACAGCTCTGTGGCTTGGGAATACCCGCCAGCCGCGATGAAATTTTTAGTGGTCCGCCGGGGAATAACTGGTATAAACCTTTGATGTCTACTATGCCCGACTTGCCAACTTTACGGATCGAAAGCGATTCGCCGGCCTCGTGTTTTTCCCGTAAAAAGTGAAGTACTTTCATATGTTCTTCCGTCAGCTCTATGTTTTCCTCTTTGGCCAGTTCTTTTGCCACATCTTCTGTCCACTGAGTAGGATCGGTTAAATATCCGTCCTCGGTTAAATCTATTGTCTTTCCTGCTATTGTTTGTGTTGCCATAATTGTTTTGTTTTTATTGATTTATAGTTTATTGATTGGTTTTAAGCTTGTGTTAAGGTGTTGAGCAAGCGGATGCTGTATGCCAAAGACTTCCTTGTTTCAGCCTTGCTGAGCATCCTGATAAGCCCAAGCATTGATTTTTGATCTTGTTCTTCGGGTTTGATTTCTGCCAGTTCTGCTGTTACTTTTTCAGCGCGCTTCAACATATCCGTAGATGAAATATTTTTGACAATCGTCATCATAATGTCAATGTTTTGTGCCATCTCACGTAAGTCATCAACAGTATAATGTTTGTGCAGCTCTCCCAGGAGCTTTGATAGTTCATTGAGGTAGTCAAAATATCCTCGTTGCTCAAATTCATAGAGCTTGTGGGTGGCCTCTATGCCCAGTTCATTGACAATGGGCCCGGCATCTTTGATGAAGTCGTTGAGGCTTTCGAAAGTATCGATGACAGTAGAAATGTTGCCAATATTTCTCATAAACTTATACATCAACATCTTGAGTTCATCGATATCCAGCTCTATTCCCTGATGATCCAATTCTTCCACAGTGCTTTTATATGCATCGCGGGAGACGATAGAGAGGTCCTCGAACAGATCTTCCACTACCTCGCTTTTTTGTTGCTGAGCATGCATGTGGTTCAAAATCAGATCCATTTTTTTGTTTAGCTCAGTTATTTGAGCCTGTATTTCCTTGTTTTCCATAATAAGCTCTCCTTTAATCTGATAGTTTTTTTCCTGCCATCGACATCTGAGATTCCAACGGCATTTCTTTGCCTTTTAGGAGAATATGCCAGTAGATCCAGCGGAACATCACTTTACCATAATGGTTGGTACGGGTGTTTTTTAGAAGTCCAAAGGGGCCGACTCCTGGCAACGGATAGGTTCCGGGTAAAGGCTCAGTGTCGTAGTTGAAGTCGATAATTGAACCTTTGCCGAAGCCGGTTTCGATATAGCAGTTTGCATGACCGTCGAATTTGGCTTTGAGTTCACGACCTTCCAGGGCACTCATCAGGTTTTCAAAAACAACGTCAGAACCAAAATGAGCCACAGAACCAGCCTTGGATGATGGAATATTGGATGCATCGCCTAAAACAAAAATGTTGGGGTGTTTTTCGGCTTGCAGAGTATATTTGTCGGTTGGCACAAAATTGAGATCATCGCCCATGCCACTTCGCTCAATCGCATCAGCGCCCATGTTGGTTGGAATCGAAATTAAAACATCAAAGTCAATTTCTTTTTCGTCATATGATATTATTTTTTGCTTGTCGTTGTCTACCCGTTCGATATAAAATTCTGGTACCACTTTAATATTTTTCTCTTCCATCAGCGAGCCCAACATTTTGGTTGCTTTGGGTTTGGTAAATGCTCCTGGCAATGGAGTGGTATAGATAATCTCTACCTTGTCGCGGATGCCAATTTCAGTAAAGTAGGCATCAGCCAGAAAAACAAATTCCAGCGGAGCTACCGGGCATTTAAAAGGCATCTCGGCGATATTAAGTACCATACGGCCACCTTTCCAGTCGCGGAAAAATTCCCGTAAAGCAACAGCACCATCAACGGTGTAAAAGTCAAAGATTTTTTTATACCAGAGCTTGTCCTTTAAGCCCGGCGTTTCTTCTGGTTTGGTTTGTGTGCCTGTGGCCAGAACCATCCAGTCGTACTGCAATCGCTGGCCATTTTGAAGATAGACTTCGTTTTCTTCCGGTGCTATGCGGTCTATGTCGGCATAAATAACATTGACTTTCCGGGGAAGAAAATTGGCTTTGGGTTTGATTACATCTTGTTTGTTGTATATTCCAAAGGGAATAAATAAAAAACCAGGCTGGTAATAATGCGTTTTGTCACGATCTACCAGTGTGATTTCATATTCGCTGCTGTCCAGCTCCTTGTTGAGCTTGTTGGCCATCATAGTACCCGCTGTACCGCCACCTAAAATGAGTATTTTTTTCATATGTCTAAATTTAATGTTCAATGTTCAATGTTCAATGTTCTTTGTTCCTTGCTTGCCCCGTTAAATGCGACGATAGG
>JBNJHE010000045.1:0-18886 GCA_051748205.1 Bacteroidota bacterium
ACATACCCAATAGAGTTGGTTGGCTTTGAAGTCAAAAAAGAAGACAATTCTGTTCAGGTAATTTGGTCCACAGCTACTGAAATCAACAACGATTATTTCACCATAGAGCGTGCAGCAGGGAATCAGGATTTCAAAGCTATAGGCACTGTTCAGGGAGCAGGAAACTCCAATCAAACGCTGAATTATTCCTATACCGATAATGATGCGCCAAATGGTGAACAACTTTATTACCGAATCAAACAAACCGATTACGATGGCTCGTATTCTTATTCCTGGATTCAAAATGTCAACATTGAAAACAATGTAACGGTTAATGTTTATCCCAATCCGGTCCAACGAGGACAAAACATCATGATTCAAAGCTCCGAAGACAATCTGCTGCTTAACCTTTATGATGCTCAAGGCAACAAGGTTCGTTCTTCAAACCTGAATCACAATCAAAATAAAATCGAAACATCAGATTTAAATCCTGGCTTATACTTCATCAGATTACAAAATTCCTATGATGAAACTACAGTGACCAGGAAACTTATTATACAATAATTCCGTGGAGTAATTTCATGGTTTTTTAGGGTTAGCCATGCACTCGTAACGAGTGCGTGGCTTTTTCAATTATTTGCTCAAAACCCGCCTTTTTATAAAGACATGGTTTTTCTTTTAATGGTAAAATAATTTTCCCTGTATTCAGTTATTTAACTAAAAAAGCGATGGAAAACTTTACGTATTACAATCCAACAAAATTACATTTCGGAAAAGATGCCACGGAAAAGCTTGGAAAAGCGGCCAGTGCCTATGGACAAAAAGCAATCCTGATCTATGGCAAAGGCTCCATCAAAACTAACGGCATCTATGATGCTGTTACAGAACAGTTAAAGCAACATCATATTGACTTTATCGAACATTCCGGCATAAAATCAAATCCACTGGTGGAAGATGTAGATGCGGCTGTTGAGAAAGCACGGGAGTTTAAAGCCGATATGGTCATAGCCGTAGGCGGAGGCAGTGTGGTTGATTCGTCAAAAACAATCGCAATCACGGCTCCTTCAAGTCATCAAGCCTGGGATTTTTATTCCCGCAAGGCCAAACCCAAAAAAGCCCTTCCCTTATTGGCCGTATTAACCCTGGCAGCAACAGGGACAGAAATGAATCCCTTAGCTGTCCTGCAGAATCACCAGAGCGGTCAAAAAACCAGTTTTGCTCACCCGCTAATGTATCCTGCTCACTCATTTTTAGACCCTCAAAATACCATAACCGTCAACAGGGAATATACCGCTTACGGTATAGCTGATTTAACGGCACATGCTTTGGAAGCCTGGTTTGGCAAAGGAGATGCCAGCCTTTCAGACCGGATTGTCATCAGCATCATTAAAGAAGCCATGGATTATGGCCCGGAGCTTTTGAATGATTTGAATAATTACGAGCTGAGAGCTAAAATCATGTACGCAGCCACACTGGCCCTAAACGGCTTAACCCAAAATGGCCGCATTTCCGGAGATTGGGGTGTGCATGCACTCGGGCATGAGATGTCATTGCTTTTTGATATCCCTCATGGCGCTTCATTAACCGTTGCCTATCCGGCCTGGCTTAAATTCCACAAAAAATCAGCAGAACAAAGAATTATTCTTTTAGGACGCAAACTCTTTGGTGTCCACACAGCGGATGAAACCATTGAGCATCTGGAATATTTCTTTGAAACACTTGGCGTACCCACGCGATTGAAAGACATCAACTTAAACAAAAAGGACAAACAACAGACCCTGATTGCCTCTATGAATAAAAACAAAGCACAGGGGATGCACCACAGCTTAAGCGATGATGACCGTGCTACAATCGTTGCCTTAATGGATGCGGAAAAGCCAAAATCAACTTACTGATTTTTGTATTTGACCACCTCTTCACTAAAGAAGTCCAGTTGTATGCCGGCCTGTTTGAACATCTCTTCCGATTCAGCGCCGGCATGATATTTTTGTTCACAGACCACGCGTTTGATACCGCAATTGATAATCAACATAGCACAGGTTCTGCAAGGTGTCATTTTGCAATAGAGTGTTGCACCTTCCAGGGCTATTCCCAGGCGGGCGGCCTGACAGATAGCATTTTGTTCGGCATGGACCGTGCGCACGCAATGCTGGGTAATATGGCCATCATCATGAATCATTTTTTTCATTTGATGCCCTACATCGTCACAATGCGGCAATCCGCGTGGCGATCCCACATAGCCGGTTACCAGCAACTGACGGTCTCTGGCAATTACGCACCCGCTGCGGCCACGATCACATGTGGCTCGCTTGGCTACCGTTTTTGAAATTTCCATAAAGTATTCATCCCAACTGGGGCGTACATATTTTTCCTTTTCCATCTCTTTCGTTTTTTGATCAAAAAATATTCGCAAATTACCCTGGATTGTCCATTTTTTTCTTCAACAAAGCATCCCAACCCTGAGCTTTAACAGGGCTGGAAGAGCCATCCTTAGCAATCAGATGCACTCCTGAGTTATGCTCTCGAATATGTCCGATGATAGCAAAGGCAGGATTGTCTTTGATCTTTTCATAGTCATCTTGATGAATCGTAAACAGCAGCTCATAATCCTCTCCTCCATTCATGGCAAAGGTTGTAGGGTCAAGTTTCACTTCCTCAGCCACCCGGGCTGTTTGCACATCAACAGGTAGTTTTTCTTCATAGATATCGGCTCCCATGGCAGAGTTTTGACAGATATGCAAAATTTCGGAAGCCAGGCCATCAGAGATATCCATCATAGAGGAAGGCTTTACCTTTAATTGCTCAAGGGCCTGAACAACATCCAGGCGAGGCTCCGGCTTTAACTGACGCTCCAGAACATACTCATAGGAATCCAGGTCGGGCTGACCACCCTTGCTGGCCTGAAACGCTTTCTTCTCGCGCTCTAAAACCATCAATCCGGCATATGCACCTCCCAGGGTTCCGCTGACACATATCAAGTCATTTTCCCGGGCTCCGGAACGATAAACCACCTTATCAGACATAACCTGACCAATAGCTGTAACAGAAATAACTAAACCAGATCGTGAAGAGGTCGTATCTCCACCAACAAAATCAACACCATAATTGCTGCAAGCCAGCTTTATCCCTTTATATAGCTCGTCTAAAGCCTCCACTGTATAACGGCTTGATATGGCAAGGCTCACGGTGATTTGTTTTGGCATTCCGTTCATGGCTGCAATATCCGAAAGATTTACAACCACAGCTTTATAGCCAAGATGCTTCAGAGGAGAATAGGTGATGTCAAAGTGCACTCCTTCTACCAGCAAATCGGTAGTAACCAGGGTTTGATAAATGCCATTATTGATGACAGCGGCATCGTCGCCAACACCCTTAATGGTGCTCTTATCCTTTATTTCTACATCCTTCATCAAGTGGTTAATCAAACCAAATTCGCCCAGTTCGGTTACCGGCGTCTTTTTCTGTGCATCCATATAGCAATAATTTTGAAAGCAAAGATAATTAAAGTGTAGCACAGTAAATCAAATGCAGCACTTTCTAAACAAGCCCGGAATTTTTCCTATAAATGAACTCTTTCAGACACTTACTTTAGCCTATAGCAGATGATCGCCGCCAAAACTATTTACACCCCGAATTGTTGACTTATTGACAAATGCTAGAAAAAGAAGTCTTGCAAGTGTTAGTTTTCTTTTCTACTTTTGTGGTCTAATTTTAATTTAATCTAAATAACGCACTCGAAGCGTATGGAAGATACGAATAAGAAAAAAGAACAGCAGGATAAGGTGCTGGATGAAATGACAAATTCCGATTATAAGTATGGATTTGTCACCAACATCGAAGCTGAAACTGTTCCTAAAGGGCTGAATGAAGACGTAATACGCCTGATTTCAAAAAAGAAAAAGGAGCCGGAGTGGTTGCTGGAGTATCGTTTGGATGCCTATCATAAATTTCTAAACATGAAACAACCCGACTGGGCCCACCTTAATATTCCCCCTATTAATTTACAGGATGTCATATATTATTCCGCTCCAAAGAAAAAGCCGAACTACGAGAGCTTAGACGAAGTGGATCCGGAGCTATTGGATACTTTTAATAAACTGGGCATTCCGCTGGAAGAACAGAAAGTATTAAGCGGCGTAGCTGTCGACGCTGTTTTCGACAGTGTGTCAGTAAAAACCACCTTTCAGGACACCCTGGAAGAAAAGGGTATTATTTTTTGTTCGTTCAGTGATGCGGTCCAAAACCATCCGGACCTGGTTCGCAAATACATGGGCAGTGTGGTTCCATCCAACGACAATTATTTTGCAGCCTTAAATTCAGCTGTATTTTCGGATGGATCTTTTTGCTACATTCCAAAAGGCGTAAGAAGCCCGGTAGAGTTATCCACCTATTTCCGTATCAATGCGGCCAATACCGGTCAATTTGAACGCACCCTAATTGTGGCAGAAGATGACAGCTATGTGAGTTATCTGGAAGGCTGTACCGCCCCTCAAAGGGATGAAAACCAATTACATGCGGCTATCGTTGAAATTGTAGCCATGAAAGGTGCCGAAGTAAAGTATTCAACCGTACAAAATTGGTATCCCGGCAACAAAGATGGCAAAGGCGGCATCTATAATTTCGTCACCAAGCGTGGCCTGGCAAAGGGAGCAAATTCCAAGATATCATGGACACAGGTAGAGACCGGTTCCAGCATTACCTGGAAATACCCCAGCTGTATTCTTTTAGGGGACAATTCGGTAGGAGAGTTTTACTCTGTGGCTGTAACCAACAACCATCAGCAAGCGGACACCGGATCCAAGATGATTCATTTGGGAAGAAACACCCGCTCGACGATTATTTCCAAAGGCATTTCAGCAGGGCAAAGCCAGAATTCGTATCGCGGGTTGGTGAAGATGGCCCGCAAAGCCGCAAACGGAAGAAACTTTTCCCAATGTGATTCCTTGCTGCTGGGAGATCGCTGCGGCGCCCATACCTGGCCTTATATCAAAAACAATAACGAGAGTTCCGTGGTAGAACATGAAGCTACCACCTCTAAAATTTCTGAAGACCAGTTGTTTTATTGTCAACAAAGAGGACTGGACGAAGAGCAGGCTATCAGCCTGATTGTAAATGGCTACGCTAAAGAAGTATTGAATAAGCTTCCGATGGAATTTGCTGTGGAAGCACAAAAATTGCTGTCTATAAGTTTGGAAGGCAGTGTTGGATAATCAAAAAAAAGATGATCATGCTAAAAATAAAAGACCTGGTTGTAACAGTAGAAGGTAAAACAATCCTTAATGGTGCCAATCTGGAAGTTAACGCTGGCGAAGTTCATGCTATCATGGGCCCCAACGGTTCAGGGAAAAGCACCTTAGCCAATATCATAGCCGGAAAAGAAGGCTACGAAATTGTTAGTGGAAGCATTCACTATAAAGAAAAGAACATTCTGGATATGGATGTAGAAGACCGCGCACGGGAAGGCATCTTCATGGGTTTTCAATATCCTGTTGAGATTCCTGGTGTCAGCATGAATAATTTTATGCGGACAGCCATCGATGAGGTTAGAAAGTACAAAGGTCAGGAGCCTTTATCAGCGGCTGAGTTTATGAAGTTTATGAAAGAGAAGAAAGAATTGGTAGGGCTACACGACTCCCTGGCCGGGCGCTCGGTAAATGAAGGCTTTTCAGGCGGAGAAAAAAAGAAAAACGAAATCTTCCAAATGGCTCTGCTGGAACCAACCCTCGCCATCCTTGACGAAACAGACTCCGGACTGGATATTGACGCACTAAAAATTGTAGCTAACGGGGTGAATGCCCTTAAATCAAAAGATAATGCAACCATTGTTATTACTCATTATCAAAGACTCCTGGACTATATCATCCCCGACATTGTTCATGTACTCTACAACGGTGAAATTGTTAAATCGGGAGATAAATCCCTGGCTCTTGAACTGGAAGAAAAAGGATACGAATGGCTAAAACAGTAAGTCAACACTTTTTTTAATCTTCGTTTATTAAAATGATTTCTGATAAACCGAGCCATGACAAAAACTTTAACACACACACGCATGATTAAAAAAATTGAAAAGTGTATAGTTATAAGATGATGTGTCATGGCGATCTCCATCGTACCTATTTAATCAAACTTTAACAGATGAATAAAGAAATAACAACAGAACATAAAGTAGAAGCCTTGCTGATCAATCGTTTTGAAAACAACCGGCAAGATATCCTAAATGGCGATCCGGAATTTGTTACGCGCCTCAGAGATCAGGCCATCAAAGACTTTGAAAAAGCCGGAATCCCGGGTTATCCTATGGAAAACTGGAGGAACACTAACCTGGAGGCAGCCATAAACACCGATTACTTTCATGAATTGAAGCGAAACAACCGCAAAATAACGATTGAAGATATTTTTCAATGCCAGGTGGATAATTTTGAAACCTATCTGGTAAGCCAGCTCAACGGATGGTATGTTTATAAAGAAGAGCCCATTCGGGTGCTGGATAATGGCGTAATCGTTGGAAGCCTGCGCGAGGCTTTTCAGCAATACCCCAACCTGGTTGAAAAACACTATGGAAAATATGCTAAAACACAAAAACATGGGCTTATCCCCTTAAATACAGCCTTTGCTCAAGACGGTGTCTTTATTTATGTTCCCGATAATGTCACTGTGGACGTTCCGATTCAGGTTGTTAATCTAACCAAATCGGATGAAAACCTGATGATGTTCCCCCGTAATCTGGTCATTATGGGAAAAAACAGCCAGATGACCATGGTACAATGCGATGATTCGATTGAGCAAAAAGACAGCTTTACCAATGCTGTCACGGAAATCTTTATTGATGAAAATTCTCATCTGGATCATTATAAGCTACAAAACAAAGACGATCAGGCTGTCATGGTCAATGCATATTACTTTCACCAGAAGGACAATAGCACACTGTCAACAAACACTATCACTCTCAACGGTGGAAAACTAAGAAACGATATTGATGTCACCATGAATGGGCAAAATTGCCACTCGGATATAATAGGATTATATCTGATGGACCGACAACAGCATGTAGATAATCAGGTTTTTGTTGACCATGCTTACCCCAACTGCTATTCAAATGAGCTTTTTAAAGGCATTATTGATGACGATGCCTCAGCCATTTTCAACGGACACATCCTGGTTCGTAAAGATGCACAGCAAACCAATGCCTTCCAAAGCAATAAGAACATTCAGCTCACGGATACAGCAAGTGTTACAACCAAACCGTTTTTAGAAATTTATGCCGATGATGTCAAATGCTCGCATGGAGCCACAGTTGGACAACTCGACCCCGAGGCTATGTTTTATCTGCGCTCGCGTGGTATTTGCGAACGCAATGCCCGGATGCTTATGATGTACGCTTTTGCAGCTCAGGTTGTCAATCACATTAAAATAAGTGCTTTACAGGAACGCATCGATAATATGGTTGTCAAACGTTTGAAGGGAGAACTTTCGATTTGCGACCAATGTGTGTTGCACTGTAAAGATGATCGACATATCGCATTTAACATTGATATGAGTAAAATATAATCCTTTATAAGGAAAGCCGTTATGAGCATAAGAAAAGACATAACAAACATCAGAAAACACTTCCCTGCCTTAGATCAGCAGATAAATCAGCGACCACTGATATATCTGGATAATGCTGCAACAACTCAAAAGCCCATTGAAGTTATTGAGGCTATAGCAACATATTATAATACAATAAACAGCAATGTACACCGGGGCGTTCACACTTTGTCCCAGCAAGCCACCGAAGCATTTGAAAACGCCCGGAAAACTGTTCAGCAAGAAATACATGCTGCTCATAGTCACGAAATAATTTTTAACAGTGGAACCACTGCCGGCATTAATATGATTGCTTCTTCTTATGGGGAAGATTTTATTCATGAAAATGATGAAATTATCCTGAGTGAGCTGGAGCATCATTCCAATATTGTTCCCTGGCAAATGCTGGCAAAACGTAAGGGAGCCCATATCAAAGTACTGCCTGTCAGCGATAAAGGAGAATTGATGATTGAGCGTCTTGATCAATTAATAAATCAACGCACAAAGATTATTGCCGTTAATCATATCTCCAATACGCTGGGAACAGTCAATCCGGTAAAAGATATCATAGCAAAGGCACACCAACAAGACATACCGGTATTGATAGACGGAGCACAGGCATTGCCTCATCTTAACGTGGATGTACAGGACCTGGATGCTGATTTCTACTGTTTTTCAGCCCATAAAGCATATGGCCCTATGGGCGTTGGTGTCGTTTATGGAAAAGAAAAATGGCTTGACGCTATACCTCCATACATGGGCGGTGGCGAAATGATTCATCAGGTGTCATTTGATCAGACTACCTTTAATGAATTGCCCTATAAATTTGAGGCTGGCACTCCGAATGTAGGAGGTGTTATCGGCTTTCAAAAAGCACTGGACTTTATCAATAAAACTGGAAAAGCAAAAATCCAAACCATTGAACAGGAATTATTAAGCTATGCTACAGAGAAACTCCACAATATTCAAGGATTAAAAATATATGGTGAATCTGAGCATAAAGCTTCTGTTATTTCTTTCCTGCTGGAAAATATACATCCCTACGATGCCGGAACACTCCTGGACAAGCTGGGAATAGCGCTGAGAACAGGACACCACTGCACCCAACCACTGATGGACCGTTTTCAAATCCCTGGAACCATCAGAGTTTCTTTTGCTCCCTACAACACACTGGAAGAAGTTGATGAGCTGACAAAAGCCATTATGAAAGTAAAAACCATGTTGAGCTGACAAAACATTATACACATGAATATTCAAGCTAAACAACAAGAAATCATTGAAGAATTTTCCATGTTTGACGATTGGATGGATAAGTATAGCTATTTGATTGACATGGGGAAATCATTACCACCCCTGGATGAAAAATATAAGACCAGGAAATATTTAATCAGCGGCTGCCAGTCGCAGGTGTGGCTTTATGCCTGGATGGAAAACGGAAAAATGATGCTGCGCGGCGACAGTGATGCACTGATAACAAAAGGCATTGTTAGTTTGTTATTACGGGTCTATTCCGGACAACCACCGGAAGTAATCTATGATGATGACCATGCTTTTTTAGACCAGATCGGACTCCGCGAGCACCTTTCCCCTACCCGCTCAAACGGGCTGCTGTCCATGTTAAAGCAAATAAAATTATATGCTCTGGCTTTTAAAACAAAAAAGCAAAACACATAATATAACAACCTGGTTATTTGAGACAACAACAAAGATCTAACTGGGATAATCAAAAAAAAAACAGTAGCTGCTATGACTGAAAAGAATTATATGGAACTCGAAACCAAAGTACTTGAAGTATTAAAAAACATATTCGACCCGGAAATTCCCGTTAACATTTACGATTTGGGGTTAATTTATGAAATCAATGTGGACGAAAACAGCATTGCACACATCCGCATGACACTAACAGCCCCGAATTGCCCGATCGCTGATAGCCTTCTGGCTGAAATAGAAGCCAAAGTTAGAGCAATTGAAGGCATCAAACGGGCAGAAGTTGAGCTCACCTTTGATCCACCATGGGACAAAAGCATGCTCAGTGATGAAGCTAAACTGGAACTGGGTTTGTTATAACCAAGCAAAACTAGAAACCACTCCCCGGCGACTTTTTCTTATTCTTTTTCCTTTTTGAATTACTGTTGTTTTCGGTAGAAGAGGATATTATCTTTCCCTTTTTATACTCCATTTTACGAATCAGATTACCTCTTTCATCATAATATTCCCAATCGCCGTGCTTGAAAAAATTCTTATATTGTCCTTTAACTTTTAATTGCCCGCCGGGAAAATATTCCTCGAAATCTCCTTCCGGTTTACTTTGCTCAAAATGCTGCCGTTTAATCAGGGCACCATATCCGGCAAAGAACTCCCACTCGCCGTCTTTCTCTCCGCGTTTATATTTGCCTTTTTGCTCTATTCCTCCGGATGGGTAATAATCGATCGATTCGCCGTGTTTTTCACCTTTCTTCATCATGGTTTCAGATTGCTTTTTCCCGCCAGAGAAGAAGGTTGTCCATAAGCCATGCTTTTGATCATTTTTATAATGAGCGACATAATCCGGTGTCCCGTCGGGAAGAAATCCTTCCCACTGTCCATGCATCATTCCTTCTTTAAACAATCCTTTATCCTTCACCTGTCCATTTTCCCACCAGGCAGTCCACTCACCTTCTTCCACGCCATTTTCAAAACGTCCTTCCTGGAGTTTCTGCCCGTTTTCATACCAGTTTGTCCATAGGCCTGCTTTTTTACCATGCTCCCATTTTCCTTTGCGCAAAATTTTTCCAGAGTCATACCAATACCTCCATTCCCCGTGGGGTTTGCCATTAACAAAATCTCCTTTAGAAGCCAATTCCCCGTTTTCATGATAAAAAGTCCAAATGCTGTCTTGTAAACCATGCAGATTTTTCCCTTTCATCTCGACATTTCCATTATCAAACCACCAGGTACAATAGCCATGGAGCTTACCTTCGTCATAAGACCCTTCAAAAGCCTTTTGGCCATTGCCATACCATTTGATATTATATCCTTCCCGTGTTCCATCTACAAAAGACACCCGCTCGCGAATTTGTCCGTTATAATCGTAAAACTCCCATTCGCCTTCCTTCATAGAGTCTTTTACCTGCCCAAGTGCACTGGGTTCCCCATTAGCATAATACTCTCTCCACGGTCCGTTTTCATAGTTTATATCTTCCAGCAGTTTTCCTTTTATGTTCCATGATTTCCAGTTTCCGGTTTTTTGATCCTGATGATATTTGCCCTCAATAATTTTCACACCATTTCGATAATAGCCTGTCCACAAACCCTCCTTAATAGAATCCGGCATCAATACAGTACCCATAAATTTAATCGTATCATTGGGCCAATAAGTAATTACTGTATCCACCCAGCTAGTATCATTCTTTATTTCAGACTGTTCTGTTTGCTGTCCGCTAGCAGATACCGAGAATAAAGCAATAAGCAAAGTCAATATACATCCGGTAAGGCGTTTATCCGTCAGGCTTTTCATAAAACTGATATTTTTGTTTTCACGCTAAAATTTTCTTTTTGTCGTAAAATTAACGAGTTTTTCTAAAGAATCGCGTGCTTCTGATGGAGGAAATTCGCTAAGTATAGCCAGGGCGTCATTTTTAAGTTCTTCCATTTTTCGACGAGCATATTCAATACCTCCGCTATGATTAACATCCGAGATTATTTCATTCACTTTTTTAGGGTTTCCATTATAGCGCCGCAGTTTACGGATTGTTTTCCTTTTAGTTCTTTGATCGGTCTTTTCCAAAAAATGTATCAGAGGTAATGTCATCTTCTTATCTTTCAAATCTATGCCTGTAGGCTTACCTGTGGCATTGGATTTTTCATAGTCAAAGAGGTCATCTTTGATTTGAAAAGCGAGTCCAACTTTCTCGCCAAAATCTTTCATTTTCCGAACGCCAGCTTCGTCAGCACCAGCCGAAGCGGCACCAGCAGCACAACAGGATGCAATTAGCGAAGCTGTTTTTTTACGTATAATATCAAAATAAAGGGTTTCATCGATATCCAGTTTACGCGCCCGCTCAATTTGAAGCAACTCCCCTTCACTCATCTCTCTGGTTGCATTGGAAACTATCTGCAGTAGTTCATATTCCTGATTGTCGACAGCCAGCAAAAGACCTTTTGACAGCAGAAAGTCACCGACCAAAACAGCAATCTTATTCTTCCATAAAGCATTGATAGAAAAAAAGCCGCGTCGCTCATACGAATCATCAACCACATCGTCATGAACCAGTGTAGCTGTATGCAATAGCTCAATCAGAGAAGCAGCACGATAGGTATGTTCATTAATTCCTCCATTAACCTCGGCGGAAAGGAACACAAACATAGGACGCATCTGTTTTCCCTTTTGATGCACCATATATCGCAATACAGCGTTCAACAAAGGAACCGGCGATTTCAGCAGGCCTCGGTATTCTTTTCGGAATGCTGAAAAATGCACTGCAATGGGTTTTTTTATTTCTTCTAACTGCCCCATATATTTTGCTTCAAAAATAACAATACTTTTGACCCTATAAAATATTATTGTCTAAAAGCTGTTTGAATTCTTTGTTTAATATTTTTCTTTTTAACTTAAACATTGAGTTCCCTATTTTGTTTTTTTAAAAATTGATTCTTATGCCAGGAGTATTATATGATAGCATTGTCTACGGACCGGTTAGCAGCCGGCGTTTTGGAGTTTCACTTGGAATAAATGTACTGCCTGAAGATACTACCTTCTGTTCCTTTGATTGCATCTATTGTGAAGCCGGCTGGAATAATATTAAAGCTAACGGGCACGCAAAGCAGCTGTTTCATAAGCGGGATGACATTATTGATTCATTGAAAAGCCGCCTGACGGATCTTAAAGAAAGACATCTGATGCCTGAAAGCATTACCTTTTCCGGTAATGGAGAACCCACAATGCATCCGGAATTCGCTCAGGTTTTGAAAGATGTAAAAAACATCCGCGATTTATATGCACCAGAAGCTGCTGTAACTGTCTTATCCAATTCAACAACGCTTGACAATGTCGAAGTTTTTGAATCCCTGTCAAATATTGAAAATAATATAATGAAACTGGATGCCGGATCAGAGTATCTTTTCAAACTTATTAACCAACCAAACGGAAATATCCATCTGTCTGATATCATTAATAACCTCAAACGTTTTCAAGGGAATCTGTTTATACAGTCCATGTTTCTAAAAGGAATACACCGCGGACTTGCCATAGACAACACCACAGATCAGGAAGTAAATCAGTGGTTGTCGCACATCAAAACGATTAACCCCAAAGGTGTAATGCTTTATTCCATCGATCGGCCAACACCAAATCATACCATCGAGAAAATTCCATATGCTCAGTTAGAAGAAATAGCCAAAAGAGTACGGGAGTTGGGTATAGACGCAACATCTTATTCGTAATTTATTCGTCAAACAAATTAGAACTGTCGACTGTTGGTTTAATAAAATGATATTCGCCAGCCTTCGGGTTAGGAGAAAAATCTGTAATCCAATTAATCCTTACAATTATGTGGAAAGAAAAGAACAATCAACTGGAAAAATCATTTCAGTTTGCCGACTTCAACCAGGCATTTGGGTTTATGAGCCGTGTTTCACTTGAAGCCGAAAAGATGCAGCATCATCCCAATTGGTGTAATGTGTATAATCGCGTCGAAATTCGATTAAACACTCACGATGCCGGAGATATTGTGACAGAAAAAGACCGGGAACTGGCCCGAAAAATTGACAACATAGCAGAAAGCATGTAACTTTGGCCTGTTATTATTATGACAGAATATCCGTTAAAAATACTAGTTGCTTTAGGAGAAGCTGCCGACGGCAACACCAAAATCCATCAGTGGTTGCTGGATAATAGCTATCCAGAATTAGCAGCTTTGATATCGTGTATGCGTGGCGACAAAGAAGCAGAAGAGTGGCTGAAAAAAAATAAATTCAGCCATCTTTTAGCATTTCACTATGCTGTTTATGACGACGAGAATGCCCGTAAATGGCTGGCTATGTATAAATTCAACATGCTGGCACGTCTTTCTGATGCCATAAATGGATATCAACCAGCCATGGAATATTTTCGTCATAACAAGTTAAATGTCCTGATACGCCTTGCCTTAAAAATGAAAGCCTTAAAAAAAGAAGTACTTTTTGATGCTAATGACTACCACAAGATAAAGTTCTGATTATTGGCTTTTGCGGGGCATCACCTACCAGCAATAACCTTTACTGACAGCACCTTCGATGTTGGTGATAGCCCATTCATTATGCGGTTAAAGGCCATTTAGGCCGCCATCGAACAAAACAAACATAGATTTAAGTTTTTATTCACATAAAACACGCTTTAAAACTTAGCTTTAGGGAAATAATGTTGTATCTTTGCCCACAAATTCAATAAGTAACAAACCTTGTTTGTAGATTGGATTTAAATTAATTAATTAGGCTTATATGTGGCATTTCGCCTATAGTCGAACAAAACGCTATTTTCTGATTTCCGAAAACATTCAGTTTTTTTCTTCCTCCTGGCTTTGTCGGTTAAGCAAACCAAAAAACAGTATTACATGAATATTTACGTAGGAAATCTTGATTACAAAATTGATGATCAGGATTTAAAAGAAATTTTCGAAGAGTACGGAACAGTAGATTCCGCAAAAGTTATTTCGGACCGTTACAGCGGAAAAAGTAAAGGATTTGGATTCGTTGAAATGGAAAACAAAGAAGAAGCAGAAAAAGCGATTCAAGAGTTGAACGAGGCAACAATAGACAACAGAAAAATGTTGGTCAACGAAGCCCGTCCACGAAAAGAAGATTCCAGATCATAATATGATTTTCTGAAAAGAAAAAGGAAGAAACAACTTTATCTTTCGGGGTAAAGTTGTTTATCTTTGCTGATGATTTTGAGAATATCGATAAAAAAAAGGAATTAAATTATTTTGAAATCTTTTCACATAGGTGACTTAAACATTCCTGTTCCCATCATACAAGGGGGGATGGGCGTAGGGATATCCTTATCCGGCCTGGCAGCAGCAGTTGCTAATATGGGAGGAGTAGGCATTATTTCATCCGTAGCCATCGGGCTGACAAATACAGAAAGCCCTAAAAATTACAGGCAAAAAAATATAGAAACCCTGAAAGCCGAGATTAGAAAAGCGCGCAAAAAAACATCAGGAGTTTTAGGAGTCAATATCATGACCGTTATATCAGACTTTCATGAAATGGTAAAAACCTCGTTATCTGAAGGCATCGATATCATTTTTTCTGGTGCCGGGCTGCCGTTGGATTTACCAAAATACTTAAAACCCCATCAAAAAACCCGTTTGGTACCGATTGTGTCTTCAGGTCGGGCAGCGAAGATCATCAGCCAAAAATGGTGGCAGAACTACCAGTATTTGCCAGATGCCTTTGTTGTAGAAGGCCCAAAGGCCGGAGGTCATCTTGGGTTTAAGGAAAAGCTGATCGACGATGAAAATCATGACCTTGACCACTTGCTGGCGGAGGTGCTGAAAGTCTCCGATGAGCTGGAACGTGAACATAACCGGAAAGTCCCGGTTATTGCCGCCGGCGGGATTTATACCGGAGAAGACGTCCATCACTTTTTAAAAAATGGAGCATCCGCAGTACAACTGGGGACAAGATTTGTAGCCACCGAAGAATGTGATGCTTCACCGGCTTTTAAAGAAGCTTTCATTAAGGCCAAAGCCAAAGATATTCAGATTATTAAAAGCCCTGTGGGTTTACCAGGGCGAACGATCTTTAATGATTTTCTGAAAAATGCTATGAATGGCGATTACCGGCCTGCCAAATGCAAATATCATTGCATCAAAAGTTGTAATCCCAAAACCACCATGTTTTGCATTGCAGACGCACTTATCTCTGCCTACAATGGCGATTTCGCCCATGGCTTTGCTTTTACCGGCAGCAGGGTGGCAAATATCAATGGCATTTCTAAAGTCAAAAAGGTCTTTGAAGACCTTATTTCTGAATATAAACAAGCAAAATAATCTATTCATAAACAAACCATATGGGACGATCACAAGAGTCTTTTAACAAAAAAGAAGTTAGAAAGAAAAAAGCAAAGAAACGCATAGACAAAGAGAAGAAAAAGCAAGAGCGTAAAGAAAATTCAGGGAAACCTGATTTTGATGATATGATAGCCTATGTTGATGAGTATGGGAACTTTGTTGATACCCCTCCGGATCCGGATGATAAAGAAGAAATTAATGTTGAAGACATTGAGTTGAGTCATAAAAAGGATACCGAAGAAAATAATGGCAGAAAGACAGGTATCGTTAACTTCTTTAATGACGAAAAAGGCTTTGGGTTTATCCGGGATCTGGACACCAATCAATCGATTTTTGTTCATATCAGTGAAGCAGAAGAAGAGCTGTCAGAAGGGAATAAAGTATCTTTTCTGGCGGGAACAGGCGAAAAGGGCCCTATTGCCCGTGATGTAAAAATCGAAAAATAAGGCTAACGTAACAGTGTAACAGCGCCGGACTTGCTTTGGAGGACATTATGCTTTTGTCCTCCATGATTTTTATACCGGATAACATAATAATAAGTGCCTTCGGAAGCTCTGCTCCCGTTGATTTTGCCATCCCATCCCTGATTGATATCCTGGGTCCGGAAAATTTCTTTCCCCCAACGATTGATAATGATCATTTCAAAATCATAGATATTTGTGCTTTTTGGCGCAAAGCGATCATTATACCCATCCCCGTTTGGCGTAAAGACATTAGGAATTATCAATTCGGGAGTACAATGCGAGAGGGTAATGGAATCGACATATGAACACGTGCCCTGCCATACTTGTACTGAATATGTTCCCACTTTATCCACTGTAATTTCAGGAAAAGTAGAGCCATTACTCCACAAATAAGCATCACAACCTGCCAAAGCCTTTAAGGTTTGTGTTTCATAAAGACAAAGAGTTGTATCCGGCCCCAGGTCAAAATAGGGAATGGTGTCTTCCTCTACCGTAAAAGTATCCGGAGCACTCCAGCAGCTATCAATATCCATCACGGCCACCACAAAAGTATCCGGATCCCAGATCAGCCTGGTTTGTTGTTGATATCCATCATCCCAATTATATTCAACAAACTGTGCGCCGGCATCAAGCAGTAAGCTGTCATCTTCGCAATAAGCGGTATCACCAAGCGGTACTTCTATTGGAGGCGGTTCTTTAATTTCAGTGCTGTCGTATACGGCGCATAAGCCATTAGCTAAAACATCTACCGAAATCCATCCTGCCGGTTGATTATCTACATATTGTGTTGTATCACCGGTCTCCCACCAAAACTCATAGGTTGCCGAGCTATCAGGAAGTATCACCTCGGCATATCCATCAAGCCCCCCATGGCATGTTATTTCTTTAGTTATAAAGTCAATATCTAACAAACAGGCTAAATATGTGGAATCTTCCACAACGCAATTCCCTGCATAAGTAACCGTAATATAATACCATCCGGAAGAATCCACAACAATGGAATCTTTTGTACTTCCGGTTGACCATAAATACTGTGTATTAGGACCTCCGTTAAAGTTATCGGTCGTCAGGGTAGCCGAACCTCCCAGCTGAAAATATACGGTGTCTGGCAAACCATAAACATAAGAAGGTCCATTGCTGAAAATCCAGTTATCATTGTTACTGATGTCATCACTAAAATCGCCGGCATAAAATGTGGCATTCCCTTCTGCCTTAATATCCCTCATATTGATAAAATCACCCTGAACATCCGACCCGTCTTTAAAAACCTTTGCCTGATAATCTTTAAGGGTTGACTCCAAATTAATCGGAAAGCAATTATTGCCTCTTACCAGCCAATAATCATAGATCCTCTGTTTTTTTGTGTGGTCAAGTCTATAGGTATGGCCGGGATAAAAAAGCAATGAGTCCGAAAAGGTCTTTCCATAAATGTAGGTATCACTGTCAAACTCCAGTTTATCATAATGAACTTCGGTACTTTTGATATCCAGATAGGAATCGCCAAATCTATGAATAAAGGTAACATTATGAAAATGAGGAGCACTTCCGCCATTTAACTCCATTTCGAGAGGAGCTGTGGTGATCGTGTCCACAAAATAAACATTGGAACTTCCGGCATCCAGGGTAAAGTTTTTGCCTTTGACAAGATATTTTCTTGATAAAAACACATCAGAAGTATCCAAAACCAGGGATCGTGAGGAATCAACATCAGACGTAAAATTTTCTGCCGTTATAGTATACCCGTTCGTGTATAAATTCCCGTGAAAGAAATTGATTGCGTGATCGGATTTCATATCATCCACCAATTCCCATGTCCCTCCATTATAAAAATTGATTTGTTGTGCAGATTGCCCGGAAAAATCAATGGTTTCGGAAGTATCAGATAAAAAGCCCAATACGCTCTGGTTGTCCATAGAATCAATCATCGTGAGTGATCCATATATATGGTATCCTCCAGAAAAAACAGGATTATATTTTGCTCCTGACCAATCCATATTATGGCATTCACCAGGGATATAGGAACTATTCAAAGCACCATAAACTGTTTTATTTGAGTCGGAAGAAAAAGAAAGGCTGTCAAAAAAAACATCATCCACTTTTCGCGGTATACAGGCACCACCCGGACCACCACTGCTAAATGACCAATGAGCAGGATTATCCCAGCGGCCCTTTCCATTCACCCAATATAATTGAAGCGGTGTCAGAGGATGAAAATTCCAGCCATTGGTATTTCCCTTATCGTAAGATTCCATAGCATCGTAAGTCGCATTTCCCAACCCATGAATATCTTTTAGTATCAAATAGCTACCGGAAACATTTCCATTCACTTTTAAAATTTTTGCAGGAGCACCATCCAACTCTGATTTGATATTGATGTAAGAGTTACAATCGTTAACAAATTGCCAGTCATCCACAATAGTCTGTGTATCCAAACGCTCAATGATATAATCCCAGGGATGAAAAACAAGTGTATCGTAGCTATTGGATCCCCAGATGAATTTTCCTTTTTTAAAGGTCACTTTATGAAAATGAGCATTAACTGCATCTCCGGTTGTAAGGACATTATCATCTTCTTTAAACACAACCTGATCATAGGTAACACTTCCGCTACCATCATTAAGCAATCCGGATTTTTCTTCGATGAATTCAATTCGCGATTGGTTTATTTGAAAAGACATCAGGCTATCTACTCTCATAGTCCAGGCATCGTGTTTTTTTTCTTGAATTGTCACATAAGAAGAATCAAAATCAAGACTTTTAGGAATGGAGTAAATTGACTTAAAATTATACAAATCCATTCCCAGATGATTAAGATCAAGATGTCCGGCATGATGATACAACGATGAG
>JBNJHE010000046.1:0-18561 GCA_051748205.1 Bacteroidota bacterium
GAACAAGGAACAAAATCATAGACAGATGAAAGTTGAAATAGTTAACAAAAGCAGGAATCCATTGCCGGATTATAAGACTGCAGCTTCAGCCGGCATGGACTTGCAGGCAAATTTGGACGAAGCTGTAGTGCTAAAGCCTTTGGAACGCGTATTGGTTCCAACCGGTTTATTTATAGCTTTGCCGGTTGGATATGAGGCGCAGGTTCGTCCCCGTAGCGGCCTTGCAGTAAAAAAAGGGATTAGCGTGTTGAATAGTCCTGGAACAATCGATGCCGACTATCGTGGCGAAATTAAGGTCGTTCTGGCGAATCTCTCGAATGAGGATTTTACGATTCAACATGGTGAGCGAATTGCGCAAATGGTTATTGCTAAGCATGAAAAAGTCAACTGGTCAACAGTTAATGAATTGCAGGAAACAGAACGCGGTGATGGTGGATTTGGAAGTACTGGTGTTTAATTTATGACTGTCTATAATGGTTAAATGCTGACTTCTCTGGGTTTTTGCCGGCAGCCTGGCTAAATGGCCGGTTCCGGTTGATGTCGTTAATACTAAACCCCCCGGAGAGCGTAAGCAGATATAAATAAGGGTAAATACTAAATTATAAACATATGAAGATCATAATTCCTATGGCTGGGAAGGGTAAGCGGATGAGGCCGCATACCATAACAACACCCAAGCCCCTGATTAAAATTGCCGGCAAACCTATTGTGCAGCGCCTGGTTGAAGATATCGTGCAGGTAACCTCTGAAAAAGTTGATGAAATTGCTTATATCATCGGTGATTTTGGAAAAGAGGTGGAAAACAGATTAGTGGAAATAGCGAATACCCTCGGAGCAAAAGGAACCATCTATTATCAGCATGAGGCGCTCGGAACAGCTCATGCTGTGTATTGTGCCGAACCCTCAATGAATGGTAAGCTTGTTGTAGCTTTTGCTGATACTCTTTTTAGTGCTCAGTTTAAAATGGATACCCATAAAGATGGCATTATATGGACACATAAGGTCAAGGATCCTTCCGCTTTTGGGGTGGTTACCAAAAATCAAGCGAATGTGATCAATGGATTTGTGGAAAAGCCGCAATCGTTTGTTTCGGATGAAGCCATTATTGGGATTTATTACTTTCGTGACGGGAATGCCCTAAAACAGGAGCTGAAGTATCTTGTTGATCATCATATTATGAAAGGCGGAGAATACCAACTCACAGATGCATTGCAGAATATGATGGATAAAGGAACACACTTCTATACCGGTAATGTTGATGAATGGCTGGATTGTGGAAATAAGGATGCTACTGTTTACACAAATCAACGGATTTTGGAAAACCATCGGTCTCAGGTTTTGGATAAACCCAAAGTAAAAAGGATTAATTCCATTATTGTTGAGCCTTGCTACATTGGGGAGAATGCCGAAATTCACAACTCTATTATCGGCCCTCATGTCTCTATAGGTTCTGATACGGTAGTGAAAAATTCAATAATTACTAACAGCATCATACAGTCAAATTCTGACATTGATAATGCCAACCTGGATAATTCTATGGTTGGAAATTACGTTAAGTATATTGGCAAAGTCGCGGACGTTAGTATTGGTGATTTTACCCTTTTGTCCTAGGGTATCTATCAATCGAACCATGACTTTCACATGGATGATTATAATGAAAAAAAAGCCTATGGTTGGGATATTATTTTTCATGGTGAATTCCCCCGTATAAAAAATGGGGATCCAGAACATTTTGAATCAAGCACTCGACTTTATTGACAGGGATATTTAATCAAATTATGAACAGATGAACATAAAAATTAGCATAACATTTTTCTTTCTGGTTTTACTTTTTAGTAGCTGTAGTTTATGGCAAAACAAACAAGATGCATCACAACAAGTAGGGGAACTGAGCATACAGGATAGCCTGGAGATAACGGCTTTATTCATCGAAGCGAAAACAGATGCCTTGTTAGACAACGGTACGTTGGCGATGGAAAAATATGAAGCTATCATAAAGCAAAACCCTTTGCATGATGCGGCCTGGTTTGAAATGTCCAGAATGTATTCTTCACATGGAGATTACAGGGAAGCAGAAAAATATGCGGAAAAGGCTGCAGAAATTAACCCTGAAAATGTCTGGTACCGGAAAATGTTGGTAGATCTCTATCAGCGAACGGGGAAGTTGGATGAGAGCCGTCAGCATCTGAAATATCTTGTCGAGCATGAAAAGAATAACCTCACTTATTATCAGGATTGGTATAACCTTGAGCGCTATTTGGAAAACTATGAGGAGGCATTAAAAATTACCCGGCAAATGGAAAAAATTACCGGAACAAATGAAAAGGTACTGAAACGAAAGATTAATTTGTACCAGAAGCTCGATCAATATGAGGAGGCTATCAGGGTTAATCAACAGCTACTGGAGCTGGACAGCACCAACAAAGATTATTATATGGAATTGATAGCAATGTACAACCATATCGGGGAGCCGGATAAAGCATTGCAGGTTATTCAAAGGTTTAAAGAGCAACAGCCCGAAGATGGTATGGTCGAACTGATGCTGGCCCAGCAGTATCATGAAAACGGTGAGCATCAAGAATCTTTACAGGCATTGAAAAGGGCCTTTGCCAACAAAACCCTATCCATTGATGCCAAGGTGAATGTGTTGTTGTCCTATTTTTCACTAAAGGATACTCAGGATTCGTTACGACAGCAGCAATCGGAATTGATCGACTTATTGATAAAGACACATCCTGATAATGCTATTTCGCATTCTATGCAGGGTGATTTCTTTATGAAACATCAGGAATATGATAAAGCCCTGAAGTCTTTCGAGAATGTCATTGCTTTGGATAGTAGCCGGTATCCTGTTTGGGAGCAAACGCTGCGTTTACAGCTGCAATTGAATAAAAATAAAAAGTGCATTAAGTATGCCGGTAAAGCCATTCGTTTTTTTCCGGATAAATCCTTGCTTTATTTGTTGAAAGGCGCGGCACATATACGACGTGATCAATACCAACAAGCTGTGGAAAGTTTGGAAAAGGGATTGTACTTTGTGGCGGATACCAGGCAAAAGATCGAATTTTACTCCTATCTTGGGGATTCGTATCAGGCCCTGGAGAAATATGAATCCTCTGTTCATTATTATGAGCAGGCTCTTGCCCTGGACTCCGATAATGTCTATGTTCTGAACAATTATGCCTATTACCTTTCGTTGAGACAGGAGGACCTACCCAAAGCGCTAAAAATGATCGAAAAGGTAAGAGATCGTCATCCAGACAATGTCACTTATTTGGATACCTATGGCTGGGTTCTTTTTCAGATGGAAGAATATGACAGAGCGCTGGCTGTATTTGAAACAATAATGAATAAAGACAATGATCCCGGGGCTGAAATACTGGAGCATTATGGAGATTGCCTGTTTATGACCGGTCAAAAGGAAAAAGCAATAAAGAGCTGGGAAAGAGCGTTGGAGAAAGAACCTGCGAATGATGTATTACAACATAAAATTGAGCAGAAAACATTAAAGCCTGATTATGAAAAAAAGCGTGAATAGCCATTCCTTCATAGTATTTTTGTTCGCTACCTTGCTGCTTAGTGGGTGTAAGCTGTGGCGCAAAACAGCAGATGAGGTGCAGGACCCCCAAGCTCGTCAGGTGCAGTTTTTGTTGGATACTACAATGGCTAACAATATTCAGTACCAATACCTGGATGCTAAAATAGCCGGAGAAGCTACGCTTTTAGGGGGGAGTAACCGCTTTAAAGGCACCATGAGAATGCAGAAAGATAGTGTGATATGGATTTCGCTTTCTCCCGGATTTGGCTTTGAGGTGGCCCGGGTATTGATGACCCCTGATTCTCTTATGTTTTTAAACCGGCTTAATAAAACCTTTCTGAAAGAAGACTACAAGGCATTGCGTGAACTTGTTGGTTTTGAAATTCCCTTTTCTGCTCTACAAAATTTACTGATCGGGAACTTGCCGGAGATGGGCAGTGCACTGAACTGGCAGGCTGATACCCTAAATGGAATGCATACTTTAAAAGAAAAAATGCAGGCAAAATCAAATCAGGTCTATGAGTTGCCTTTGGAACAAAAGTTCTTTATCGCTCCTGATATCTTTCGCATCAGGCAAATTATTGTCAATATCAATAAACCTCAAAACCGGCAGGTGATATTTGAATATGTGGGTAAGCTTGAGACTGAACAGAATGATTTTCCGAAAAGAATTTTTGGTACAATTAAACAAGAAGATACCAAAACGTTTGAATTTACATATAAGAATGTATCGTTTGAGAAAAAGCAACAGTTCCCTTTTTCTGTTGGCTCGAATTATAAACAATTGCAGGTTAAAAATATGCCACGATAAAGCTTATTTTGGATGTAACTTTAATTATTTTTGTTGAAAAGGCTTTGATATGATGCTTGTCAATTTTAAACAGTTTGCTTTATTGGGTTTTGCCTGGTTATTGTTATTGCCTTCTTTACAGGCCCAGGATAAAGAAGAGGAGTTGCGTCGTCAAAAGAAAAAGATTGAAGACGATATTCGCTATACGAATCAGTTATTATCTGAAACACAACAAAGCCGGAAAACATCCTTGACGCAATTATCTTTGATTCGTCGTAAGATTAACAGCCGGGAACAACTGATTGCAACGATTAGTTCCGAAGTGGACTATTTGAAAAACAAGATCAGCCAAAATCAAAATAGTATAGACGAATTAAACCAGGAGCTGGATGAACTCAAGGATGAATATGCTAAAATGATTTATCATGCCTATAAAACAAAATCGAAATACCATCGCATTATGTTTGTGTTTTCGGCAGATGGATTTGATCAGGCGTTTCGACGACTTAAATACATGAGGCAATATTCAGAATACCGAAAAAAGCAGGCCAGATTAATTCAGGAAAAGAAAGCGGAACTTAACCAGCTTATAGCCGATCTAAAGCAAGATAGAAAGGAAAAGGTAGAGCTGTTAGCCAGAAAAGAACAAGAGCGGGCAAAGCTTAGATCAGAGAGAACAACACATAGCCGGTCAGTGGAAAATCTTAAAAGTAAGGAGCAGGAGCTAAGAATTAGTTTGCAGCAGAAACAAACAAAAGCCCGGGAGCTTGAAAAAAAGATCGAAGAGATTATCAGGTCCGAAATGGCAAAAAAAGAAGGCGGACCAGAGCAACCCAAATTTCGTTTGACACCAGAGCAGGTTGAATTATCAGATAATTTTACACGAAATAAAGGACGGTTGCCGTGGCCAACAGTTCGAGGCCGGATATCTTCCTATTTTGGAACCCATGTGCATGAAAAACTTCATGTAGAAGAAATAAATAATGGAATAACAATTCAAACTACCAGTAATGCCACAGTTAGAGCTGTTTTTAATGGCACGGTCACCAAGGTAATTCGGATTGGAAATAAACGGGCCGTTCTGGTGCGTCATGGCGAATATTTTACCCTCTACGATAACCTGATGCGTGTTCAGGTCCACCCGGGGGATGAAGTGAAAACAGGGGATACCATAGGCGTTATTAAAACCGACAATAGCTCTGGAACAACAGAGTTGAATTTCCAAATCTGGAAAGCACGTTCGAATGCTGATGCACAAAAACTGGATCCTGCAGAATGGTTGTTGAAACGGTAATTACTGTGTACTATGAATGCTCAAAGGATTGAGCGATATATAAGTTAATAATGAATTTAGTCAATGTTTGTCCATAATGTCTGATATCTGCGTTGGTGTGCGAATTTTAAATCCGGATATACGCAGGGATACTGTAGTTTATGTTTTTTGCATGCCCCGATAATGACGGGGTAAATCTTGTTCATGAACATTCTTAATCGAACAATCGTTTTTATAGACAAATACTGATTATTTTTGCAACAGAAAAAAATATATGCACAAAATACAAAGCAAGAACAGTAAGAAGTTGATACAGATGACAGCATACAGGCATATCATCCTGATGCTGGCAGGTGTTCTTTTGTTGGTCCCTTTGCTAAAAGCTGAAGGTAGTGATACGTTGCTGCAAAATAGAAGAGATTCTCTATGGACTAAATGGGATCAGCAACTATCACAACTGTTTTTTAAAGAGGGCAGAAAAGTTGAAATGGCTGCAGATAGTATACTATTATTGCATGATTCTCTTGTTTTAAGCAGTTTAGATGATTCTTTGTTGGCACTCAAGTTTGATTCGCTAAATGCAGAATCTCCCATTGATTTGCGATACAACGAAGATGTTGGACGTATTGTAAAGTTTTATCTGACTAAGCGTAAGAGTTTAACATCCAGAGTATTAGGGCGAATGGATTATTATTTTAGCATTTATGAGCCTATGCTGGATAAATATAATTTACCCCTGGAATTGAAATATTTATCGATTATTGAATCGGCTTTGAGCCAGCAAGCGCGATCGTGGGCAGGCGCCAGTGGCTTGTGGCAGTTTATGTCTGGGACAGCCCGGATGTATGATCTGGACGTTGGAGTTTATGTGGATGAACGTTATGATATGTATAAGGCGACTGAAGCTGCCTGTCAGCATTTTCGCGATTTATACAATCAGTATGGGGACTGGTTATTGGTGCTGGCAGCTTATAATGCCGGGTCCGGAAATGTTAACAGAGCCATTCGTCGCTCTGGTGGGCAAACCGATTTTTGGCAGATACGGCCTTTTCTGCCACGTGAAACACGTGCTTACGTGCCTTCATTTATAGCCGTTAATTATGTTTTTCAATTTGCCGGAAATCACTATATTTATCCTTCTTTAGAAACGCTGGCATGGGAATCGGCTGATACTGTTACGATAAAAAATGAACTGAATTTTGATCAGATTGCCGAGTTTCTGGATGTGGATAACGATATTCTGGAAATGCTTAACCCCGGATTCCGGCGTAAAATTATTCCTGCCAATGATAACCAGTATTATACCATCAATATACCGGGGTCTAAGATCGATCGTTTTTTGATGTATGAAGATTCGTTGTATGTTTACAAGACACAGGCACAAAGGGAAATGGAGCAAATGTTAGCTGAAAAATACGGGCCGGTAACAGAAGGCATTCATGTCGTGAAACGGGGCCAGAGTTTGGGTGTTGTCGCCAGTAAATATGGATGTGATGTGGAAGACCTGAAAGACTGGAATAAGCTGCAATCCACTATGCTTCATCCAGGGCAAAAGCTTGTTGTTTATGCTCCGGAAAATGTCCTAAATGGACGGATTGCACCTAATGGACAAAATTCTATAGCAGTGCCACAGCAACAGAAGGATTATATTTACCATACTGTCCAAAAAGGGGATACGCTTTCTGAAATAGCTGAGCGTTACCCTCAAACCTCAGTACGACAGTTGAAAGACCTGAATAATATCTACAATGAACGCAAACTCCGATTAGGGCAAAAGATAAAAATTGCTCCTTCTGCCGGATAGTTTTGCACGATTTTTGCTCTTTCTGTTAAAAAAAATACCCGCTATGAGAACATTGCCGCTGCTTTTTTTCGCTATACTGGGCCTGAGTATATTGAATGCTTGTGATGACCAGCAAAGAACTGCTTCCAAACCATCTTCTGCCGGAGGAACCCTGGAAATGATTGTAATTGCCGATGAGGATATCTGGAATGGGTTACCCGGAAAACAGGTAAAAGAGTATTTCGGACAGGATCAACCCGGACTGGGGCAGGTTGAGCCAATGTTTGATATCCGGTATCTAAGCCCAGAAAAGTTTTTGGGTAGTGAAATGTTTCAAAAACATCGTAGTATTCTTAGGCTGAAAATAGACCCTCAGAAAAAAGCGGAAAGTGCCTATAAAAAGGATGTAAAAGCCAAACCGCAGTATTATGTAGAGCTTGTGGCTCCCAATAATGAGGAGCTTACTGCCCTAATTAAGCAGGAGCAGGAGAAAATTCGCAACGTCTTTCACAGAGGCGAACAAAGACGAATTATTAAAGCCTATAGCGCCAGGTCTATCAATCAAAATGACCTGGCAAAACAAATTGAAGATTCGTTAAAGCTTTCTATGGTTGTTCCTCAAGGCTATCAAATCGGTATATTGAGAGATGATTTTTTATGGTTAAGAAAAGAACCTGCTAAGATGAGCCTTGGCATTTTAATTTATACAGAAGACTATACGGATACCATGCAGTTTATTCCCGATGAAATCCTGGTCAATCGCGATTCAGTAACGAAGGTGAATGTGCCGGGGCCTCGCAAAGGAACCTATATGGCTGTAGAACCGATATACCGTCCTTTTACCCGTGATATTTCTTTTAATGGTGAGTTTGCAGTAGAAATCCGCGGCTTATGGAAAACGGTTAATTATCAAATGGGAGGGCCCTTTGTGCATATTACTACTTATGATAAGAAAAACCAACGTCTGGTTCATATGAGTGGGTTTGTTTATCACCCCAACAAGGAAAAACGAAACTATCTGATGCAGTTAGAAGGAATTATTCATTCTATTAATTTTATTGATGAAGAAAAGCAGGAAGAAGACAGTAAAGTAAATAAGAAATAGTAGAAATCGGGGTGTGTGTTCCGCCTTAGGCGAATCATGGCCCGGTTCATCATCTAATTTTCCGCGTAGTTTTTTGCTTTATGGTTTAAAAATCGTTCTGTTACGTGACACCGCCTTTACAGCAAAATAGCCAAGCGCACCGTCTGAAATGTTTCCTTGAATATTGGCCGGAGGGCCCGAGAAATCACCACCTCCGAATGAAGCCTCTTGAATAAATGCCATGAGAAAACTAAAATACGCTTCGGAAATACTTTGTGTATACACATCAATTGTATCATTGACATCCCCATCATAAAAATAAATGGGTAAGCCCGGAATATAACTTCCATTGACCAGCTCGTCATCGGTAAACGTGCGTTCATTGAGCGTATCGCTGTAGTGGTTTGCATTTATATATAAATCCCACACGTAGTAATTGTTTGGCGTGGCTGGTTCCTGTCCCCAGGCTTTTACCTGTATGTTTGCATCATCTTGCGGATTCGGCAAAAATTCAGCTGTAATGGAATCGAGTTGCAATAGTTGGGGCATGGTTTCACTGGCCGTGTAAACCATGGTTTCATTGATTGCATCTTTTAACTCTACCAGCAAAGTATAAGTCTTTCCTACTTCTGCTGCGAAAGGATATTCCGACTGATAAATACCATCGGAAATCTCCGGAAAGGGCATAGTGTTTTGGCCATCTGAAACAGTAACAGTTGCACCGCTTACCCTTGGAGTTTTTTCTGCCGTAAAATAACTGCTCGTTTTTGATAATACGATTTGTTGTGTTGTGTCCTGGTTCGTCAATGATCCTTCTACTACAAGACGCTCATTACCATCATTTAGCTCCAGCTCTATCTTTTCCTGACAACTCGACAACAGCAAAAGGAGTGCTATTAAATAAAACAATATTTTTTGCATGATTGAAAACTATTTAAAATGAAAGTTATAGGTTATTGATGGAATAATTCCAAACAAATATGTTTTTATGGCTTCCCGCTCGTACTGACTTCCCTGAACATCCTCAAAGCTTATGCTAAAGGCATTATGACGGTCGTAGACATTATAAACAGAAAGGTTCCACGAGCTATAAAAGCGTTTCTCTTCTTTGTCTTTATTTTTTGAGTCATATGTTATTGAAAGATCCAGTCTGTGATAATCCGGCATTCTGTAGGTGTTTCTCTCCGAATAAACCGGAGCGACCATATTGCCGTATTCCCAGCGACCGGTTGGGAAAGTAACGGGCTTTCCTGAGGCATAAACCCAGTTCATGCCAAAAGAAAACTGTTTGTTTAAGTCATAATTTAGTATGACAGAGATATCGTGTTTTCGGTTGAAAGGGGATACATAAGGTTTGCCGTCATTGATTTCTTTAAAGATTCGTTCTGAATGCGCTAGCGTATAGCTTATCCAGCCGGTAAATTTGCCTTTTACCTTGCGTACCAAGAATTCAGCACCGTAAGCTTCAGCTTCTCCGAATCGCATATCACCTTCAATTTGTGGATTTAGAAAAATTTGCGCATGGTCTTTAAAGTCAATTTGGTTATGCATTTTTTTGTAATACACTTCAACCGAAGTCTCTATAGCATTTCCCAGAAAGTTTCTAAAGTATCCGATTGCAGCCTGGTCTGCTCGTTGAGGCTCGATGTTAGGGCTGCTGGGAAGCCAAATGTCCAGCGGTGTCCCTACAGTAGCATTGGATGCAAGATGAATAAACTGTAGTGTGCGGGAATAGGATGACTTGATTGATGATTTATCATTGAGTTGATATTTAAAACTTATTCGTGGCGAAAAGCCATCGTATGAATTAAAGACTTTATTGTTAATATATACCGTTGAGTCGATTTTATTGTAATTTTCGTCGAAATTATAGACGGTAGCTTTGCCAATATTTTGAAATAAGGTGTACCGAAGTCCGTAATTCAGCGTAATTTTTTCTCCTATGTTTTGTTCGTTGGATGCATAAAGCGAATAACTCAAAGCATTGGATGCCGGCACATCAACTTCCCCAAAAATGGATTCGTCATTCAGCCCTTTTACTTTTCCGGGCTCAAAGCTTTTATAGGAAGCATTGGCTCCAAAGCGGATCGTGTTGCTGGGGTTGAGATAGTAACCAAAGTCAGCCTTTAGTGTGTTATCTCCAAGATTCGAACGCCACATAAAACTGGTAATATTGTCGTTGGCTTCTTCAATTCCCAATTTATAATCATATCCACTACGGACAAAAGTGAAATTGGAAAACAGCTTATCTGAGAACAAATGATTCCAGCGAAGGGTTGTTGTAATATTTCCCCAGCTCATCGAAAACGGGTCATCATTCATTCCCCCGATTTTAATAACATCGCGTCCGTAATATTGGGAAACATAAAAGCGGTTGTTTTCATTCAGTATATGATTTAGCTTGAAGTTAAGGTCATAAAAATAGAGGGTGTTATCATGCAGATTTTCATCAGCAGCCAATGGGAGGAAAATATCTGCATAAGAACGGCGGCCGGCAATCAAAAATGAAGTTTCATCTTTTTTGATCGGCCCCTGTACAGTCAAACGGCTTGAAATTGTGCCTAATCCACCATCAACCTGGATCTTTTTCATATTTCCGTCTTTTTGACGAATATCCACAAGAGAGGACAGCCGGCCTCCATGGCGCGCCGGAATATCTCCTTTGTATAGTTCTACTTCTTTTATGGCATCATTGTTAAACACAGAAAAGAAGCCCATAAGATGCGAAGCATTAAATACCGTTGCTTCATCCAGTAAAACTAAATTCTGATCCCGCGAACCTCCGCGAACAGAAAATCCCGTAGACCCTTCACCTGCAGACTGAACTCCCGGTAATAACTGAAGGGTCTTCAGAACATCGATTTCTCCCATTAAAGCAGGAATCTTTTCAAATGTTTTGCTTTGTATTTTCATGGAGCTCATTTGAGAAGAGCTGATATTTCTGTCTTCCCGTTCACCGGAGACCGTAACGGTATTTAGTTCCTGGTGAGATGGATTGAGTTCTATGTTTTTCTTGATGTCTTCTTTAAGGTCTATTTCAATAGTTTTCTTCTTGTAGCCTATGTACGAATATACAAGCGTATATTTACCTGGTTGCAGGCTTAAGGAATAAAATCCGTAATTGTTGGTGGTTGTACCATTTTTTAACTGCTCTACAAATACAGTAGTCCCAAGCAGTTCCTCTCCGTTTTGGGCATCCCTGACATGGCCACTTATGGTATATCGGAGCACTTCTTTATCCTCTTCATTGTCGGCAAATACGCTGTGTCCATTGAAGATAATCAGAAATATAATGAAAGAGAATATGTTATCTGTTTTTAATCTCATGGTTGAAATAAATTCAATTAGGTGTATAATTAATTATTAGGGCTGAAATTACCAAACATTACACCTAATCGAATGTTTGGTTGATTAAACATTTTTTGACTGTACAACGGTGAGGAAATGCCGCTTGTAAAACGGTAACCTGCTCCTGCTGTGAACTTCATCCAGCTGGTGAGGTTAACCTCCATTTCTATCTTAGGCATAACTACAAACACAATATCCTTATCGCAATGTTCCATGTTGGCAACGTCAAATTCATTATCATACAAACTGATGCCACCCCATCCGGCAACAGTATTTATGTTGACATGAACCAGCCTGTGAGGTTTGTAAATGTAGCCAAGCCAAAGCCCTCCATATCCAAATGCTATCGTGTTTTTGTCCAGACAGCTCACCTGAGATTTGTTTATTTGATGTTGGGTTGTTAGCCCTTCTCCGTATCCCCCAACAAAATATTTCTGATTAATCAGCATGGCCCCTCCGCCACCTGTAAATACGGCAAAATCATTATCTAAAGTAGAAAAACCTACAAGCGGACCGCCAAAACCGCTGATTTGAATGTTTTCCGAATCAAAAAGGAATTGATGTTCCTTTAAATCATCTTCCTGTGCCTGTATCTGTAAGATTGATACCGTCAGAAGTACAAGAATAAGACGAATTTGTTTTTTCATAATTAGCTGTTGTTTGATTGAGCTTGTTTTTTATCATTTCTAATAATTGAAACTCTGGGACGAAAATACATGGGAAAAGTTACTTAACAGTAAAAATATATTTATGTTTTTTATTTTTAGTCATGAGCACAGTCTAAAAAAAGTCTGTCTATAAAGTCGAGTGTTTGGTTCAGAATGTTCGAGATCAAGGCGTGCGAAAATTTTAAACCGCAGTATCCGCCAGCCGGCGGATTAGAGGATTTAAAATTTGAGCAACAACGCAGATATCGGACATTCTGGACAAACACTAAAAAGCAGTAGTTTGAAGGCTTTTTAGACCGGCCTCATACATGAAATATTAGCTATTAATGCGTCTTTCCTCCTGGATGATAAGCATAGGAGTATAATAATATGTTTACTTGAGCATGAAAAGCTATAAGCCTGATCCAATGAGTATTTTTTTATTATTTTTGCGACTTTAAATTAAATAATACAGGATAGTTCAATGCCTAGGAAATACGCTGAATATAAGAAACTAGACCTTATCGAAATAGCTGATCAGGTTGCGACCTTGTGGGAGCAGGAGAAAACGTTTGAAAGGAGTCTGGAGAAAAACCAGGATGCCGAACCTTTTATTTTTTATGAAGGACCACCATCGGCAAATGGAAAGCCAGGGATACATCATGTTATGGCACGCGCTATTAAAGACATTTTTTGTCGCTATAAGACAATGAAGGGCTATAATGTTAAGCGCAAAGCAGGATGGGATACGCATGGCCTGCCTGTGGAGATTAGCGTTGAAAAAACCCTTGGGATTACAAAAGATGATATCGGACACTCGATTTCTGTGGAAGAATATAACCTGGCTTGCCGCAAGGAAGTGATGAAATATAAGGATCAATGGGATGAGCTAACCCGAATCATGGGATACTGGATTGATCTGGATGACCCTTATATGACATTTGACAATAAATACATCGAAACAGTCTGGTATTTATTAAAACAATTATTTGACAAAGGGCTGTTATATAAAGGCTATACGATACAGCCTTATTCTCCGGCAGCCGGAACAGGATTGAGTACACATGAATTAAATCAACCCGGGTGTTACCGGATGGTGAAAGACAATACCCTTGTTGCTCAGTTTAAAGTTGTAAAAAGCGATGCATCTGCCTTTCTTTGGGAAAAGGCGCATGGCGAAGTGTTCTTTTTGGCCTGGACAACAACACCATGGACATTACCCTCCAATACGGCCCTGGCTGTTGGAAAGAATATTGATTATGTGTTGATCAATACCTTTAACAGATATACGTATCAGCCTGTCACAGTTGCTTGTGCAAAAGATCTGATGGGAAAATATTTCCCGGATAAAAATGCTGAGCTAAAGCTTGAAGATTACCAAAACGGGGATAAGAATATCCCGTTTGAAGCCGTTGTAGAGTTTAAAGGCGAAGCCATTATTGGACAACGTTATGAGCAGCTGCTGCCTTATGCTCAGCCAGAAGACGGAGATGCGTTTCGGGTGATTGCCGGTGATTTTGTGACCACCGAAGAAGGGACAGGCATTGTACATATTGCCCCAAGCTTTGGAGCCGATGACTTTAAAGTAGGTAAAGAGAACGGAATCGGGTCGTTGACTATGGTTAATAAAAAGGGGAAGTTCATTGACGAAATGGGCGAATTTGCCGGCCGCTTTGTAAAACCTGAGTATGATGAAAGTTTTAATCCGGAAAAGCAAAATCCGGTGGATGTCGATATCATCATTAAGCTAAAAAAGGAAAACCGGGCTTTCCTTGCTGAAAAATACGAACACTCCTACCCGCATTGCTGGCGAACAGATAAACCTATTTTATATTATCCGCTGGACTCCTGGTTTATTAAAACTACGGAGTTTAAAGAACGTATGCTGGAGTTAAATAAGACAATCAATTGGAAGCCGGCAGCAACCGGAACAGGCCGTTTTGGAAACTGGCTGGAAAACCTGGTCGATTGGAATCTCTCCCGTTCGCGTTTCTGGGGTACACCTTTGCCTGTCTGGACTTCTGAGGATGGCAGCGAAAGAAAATGTATTGGTTCGGTTAGTGAGCTTAAAAAGGAAATCGAAAAGGCTGTAAAAGCCGGGTTTATGAAAACGAATCCTATAAAAGATTTCAAAGAGGATGATATGAGCCAGACCAATTATGAACAAATTGATCTGCACCGCCCGTATATGGATGATATTCTGCTGGTGTCCGATGCAGGAATGCCAATGAAACGTGAAGCTGACCTTATTGATGTTTGGTTTGACAGTGGATCTATGCCTTATGCTCAACAACATTATCCTTTTGAAAACAAGGAGGCCTTCCAACAGAATTTCCCGGCTGATTTTATTGCTGAAGGGGTGGACCAAACCCGGGGGTGGTTTTTTACGCTCCATGCCATTGCTACCATGACCTCGGATCAGGTGGCTTTTAAAAATGTCATTTCCAACGGACTGGTGTTGGATAAAAATGGCAATAAAATGTCAAAACGCCTGGGTAATGCCGTTGATCCTTTTACAACCATTAATAAATATGGCCCTGATACAACACGTTGGTATATGATCACCAATGCTCAGCCATGGGATAATCTGAAATTTGACCTGAACGGATTGGATGAAACCATGCGGAAGTTTTTTGGGACTTTTTATAATACCTACAACTTCTTTGCCATGTATGCTAATATTGATGGGTTTAGCTATCAGGAAGAGGATATCCCTTTTGAAGAACGTCCCGAAATTGATCGTTGGATTTTGTCCGAGCTGAACACCCTGGTTAAAAAAGTGGATTCTTTTTACAATGACTATGAACCAACCAGGGCCGGCAGACATATTGTTGATTTTGTGTATGATTATTTGTCCAACTGGTATGTTCGCCTGAGTCGTCGGAAATTCTGGAAGGGAGAATATTCCAAAGATAAAATCTCGGCCTATCAGACATTATATCAAGCAATGGAAGTTGTGGCCCGGCTGGCAGCACCTATTGCCCCGTTTTTTATGGAACGAATATATAGTGACCTGAATCAGGTGACAGCGAAAAATAAGGAGACTTCTGTGCATCTCGTGGATTTCCCTTTATGGCAAGAAGAACATATTGATAAGGACCTGGAGGAACGCATGCAGCTGGCCAAGAAGTATTCGTCTATGGTGTTGTCGCTGAGAAAGAAATCCAAAATCCGCGTTCGCCAACCCCTCCAAAAAATGATCGTTCCTGTTGATGATCAGCGGATGAAAAATCAGGTGGAAAAAGTGAAGGATTTGATCCTCGCCGAAGTTAATGTAAAAGAAATGCAGCTGATTACGGATACCGCTGGAGTACTGGTGAAAAAAATTAAACCGGACTTTAAAAAACTCGGACCAAAATATGGGAAAATGATGAAACAGCTTGCCCCTGTTATTTCAAACCTTTCTCAGAAACAGATAGTAGAGCTGGAAAAAAATCAGAAAATTGCGGTGCAGGTGGCAGATCAGGAAATTATGATTACAGCGGATGATGTGGAAATCTTTACAGAAGATATTCCCGGGATGGTTGTGGCAAACTGGGGTAGTGATACTGTTGCCCTGGATGTTGAGTTATCGAAGGAATTAAAAGAAGAAGGGCTTGCCCGCGATTTAGTGAATCGAATTCAAAATTTGCGAAAGGATTGTAAACTGGAGGTTACTGACCATATTCATTTGAATATCGAATCTCATCAGAAGTTAAATAATGCAATCCAAAACAATTTTTCATATATTTGCTCTGAAACTTTGGCGTCTACTTTGAACACTGTAGATCTACCTGAAGAAGATAAAAGTGCTTTGGTTGAGCTTAATGATCAGATAAAAGTTAGGATTAATATTCAAAAAGTATCTTGAAATTAAAAGTTGCATACAACTAAATTTACCGATATGGCAGAAGAAAAGAAAAATGACAATACCACAGTAAAAAGAACTCGTTATTCTAAAGAGGAACTGGAAGAATTTAAGGCAATAATTTTGAAAAAACTGGAAGAAGCACGGCGCGATCTCAAGATGCTTACGGATGCTTATGCCAATAGTAATGAAAATGACACTGCCGATACTTCTCCTACCTTTAAGGTTTTGGAAGAGGGTTACCTGGTGTTATCAAAAGAGGAAAACAGTCAGCTCGCTGCGCGTCAACAGAAGTTTATTCAAAACCTTGAAAATGCCTTGATTCGAATTGAAAACGGATCTTATGGGGTATGCCGCGAAACAGGAAAATTGATTTCCAAAGAACGGCTGCGTAGTGTGCCGCATGCTACTCTGAGTATTGAAGCAAAGCTCGCTCGAAACAAGAAACGATAATGCTCTAAATGATCTTGGTTTGAAAAAAGTTGCTATTGTCGTCTTCCTTGTCCTTTTACTTGATCAGGCGTTGAAGTTTTATATTAAAACAACAATGTATCTGGGGGAGGATATTTATGTTTTTGGCGATTGGTTTATTATTCATTTTACCGAAAATAATGGTATGGCCTTTGGCTGGGAACTTGCCGGCGAGACTGGGAAATACATTCTTAGCATTTTTCGCTTGCTGGCGGTCGGGGGTATTGGTTATTATATCTGGTATGCCTATGGCAAGAATGCACGCCCCGGATTACTGATTGCCTTGTCTTTGATTTTGGCCGGTGCTTTGGGCAATATTCTTGACAGTGCTTTTTATGGAATGATTTTTAGCGAGAGCGGTAACTATTTTAATCAGGTCCCCGCTGTCCTTTTTCCCGAAAAGGGCGGATATAGCTCCTTTTTGCAGGGACGCGTGGTGGATATGTTTTATTTCCCCATTATCAAAGGGTCCTATCCCGATTGGATTATGGGTGGTAAAGAATTTATCTTTTTTCGCCCTGTATTTAATCTGGCTGATGCCTCTATTACTGTTGGTGTTTTTATGTTACTGTTATTTCAAAATCGTTATTTCACTAAACACGGACATGGTATCCGGTCTGTGGATGATGAGGAAAATATTCAAACCGAAAGCGATGCTGATAACAGTAATTCAGAAACTACTGCCCAAAATAGTTAATCATTGCTTTAAGCTTAATAGCAGGAAAAACGATAAAAATCAACAGTTTGAAGGCTTTTTAGACCGGCCTCATAAGATCAACTCCAACTCTAAGGATGTTTACTTTCCAGTAAATTCAGGATTTGCACCGCATTAGTGGCTGCGCCTTTTCTTAAATTATCAGCGACAACCCACATGTTAAGGCCATTTTTTACCGAAAAATCGCGCCGAATTCTGCCGATATGTGTTTTGTTCGACTTGCGGACGTTGACAGGCATAGGATATAGATTTTTGCCCGGAGCATCTTCCAGAACTATATGGGATTGTTCTTGTAAGAGTGTTCTGACTTCATCCATACCAAACGGACGCTCAAACTCGATATTTACCGACTCGGAATGCCCGCCGGTAACAGGAATACGGACAACGGTTGAGGTTATAGCCATCTCAGGTTCATCTAAGATTTTTCTTGTTTCGTCTATAAGTTTTAACTCTTCGGTTGTATAGGCGTTGTCTGTGAAATCTCCTCCATGTGGAATCGCATTCTTATCTATGGGATGAGGGTATACTGCTGTGTCTGCTTTTTGCTGATTCCGCTCCGCCTCCAACTGAGATAATCCACCAATACCACTGCCACTTACCGACTGATACGTTGATACGACTATTCTTTTTATGATTAGCTTTTTGTGAAGTGGAGCCAAAGCAACCACCAGTTGGATTGTAGAACAATTGGGGTTGGCAATAATCCTGTCTGTGGGTTTGATGCTATGCGCATTGACTTCAGGAACAATCAAAGGGATACCGGGTTTCATGCGCCATGCCGAACTGTTGTCGATCACTGTTATACCTTGCTTTGCATATCGATCCGCCCATTGTTTGGATACCCCTGAGCCAGCAGAAAAAATGGCATATTTTGCCCCGGATTTCAGCGCCTCTTCAAAAGTACGTATGGTATATTCCCTGTCTTTGAATCGTAAGGTTTTTCCTGCCGAACGCTCTGAAGCCACCGGAACGATGTCGTCCACCCAGGGACTTAACTCTTGAAGAACTTCCAGTATCTCTTTTCCAACTAAACCTGTTGCGCCTCCAATAATTATCTTCATCTGT